>VXZL01000619.1 GCA_009845505.1 Candidatus Poribacteria bacterium
AAGAGGGAGATTGGGTACCTCTATTATCCTTTCATTATTTTACCGAAAACCCTCCGAAATATGATGGATTAAAATATATTGAAACGCCGGGGATGAGGGTAGATTGGCGTGTTGAGAAGATGAGACTCTCCAAAGACAAGACACAGTTGAAATACAACGACTTCCTGACGTTGGACAGCATCCCAGCAGAGATCTATGATTACAGACTCGGCACGCGTTCAGCATTAGAGTGGGTGGTAGATCAGTACCGCGTCAAGGTAGACAAACGAAGCGGTATCGTCAACGATCCAAACCGTGAGACAGAACCGCAGTATATCATAGACCTCATCACTCGCGTTATCACCGTCAGCCTAAAGACAGTAGAGATAGTCAAAAACTTGCCTGTCTTGTAGGAGCGAGTGTTTTTGCTTGGGTGTTTCTCGCTCGCTCCTACAGAGGAGGCTACGGTTTCCAACGACCGACGAGTGATAACTACTGCAGCCCCAGCAGGGCGGTATGTTTATAGAACGCGTCTCAATCAATAGAAACAAGCCCCAGCGGGGCGGCATGTGTATTTCCCATCGTCTTGATTTTCGGTATCTGCTATATGATTTTTTGTTTATTCCTTAACCTCAAAATAAATTTCAAAGTGTTCAAGGACATTGCTGGCTCTACTTCTTAAAATTGTAGCACATTTGATGCGAATATTCAAGGAAAACGAGTCCCAAGCGAATTATCTTACTTGATTTCCAGACGTAAATCTGCTATAATACATCGTTAACGACATTGAGTGCTCCTATAAAACCAAAACGGGCAATATCCAAATTGAAAACTGGACTTTCAGCAGTTATGTAGGGTGGAAAAACGTGGGATTGGAATTTCAATGGGATAACCGTAAAGCCAAAGAAAACCTGAAAAGACACAAGGTCTCTTTTGAAGAGGCAAAAACCGTTTTTTCGGATTTCCTCTCTCTAACTATTCCCGATCCACTGCACTCAAAAAAGGAAGAAAGGTTAATAATTATCGGATATTCTGAAAAACAGAGACTTTTAGTCGTTGTTCACACAGAGAAAGGCGATGTCATTCGCATCATTTCTGCTCGACAAGCAACACCTTATGAAAGAAAAACCTATGAGTCAGACCACACCTAATCAACATGACCCAGATATGCTCGATGAATACGATTTCAGTGCGGGAGTTCGGGGAAAATATGCAGAGCGATACCACACAGGCACAAACTTGATTCGACTCGATGACGATGTCGCCGAAATGTTTCCCGATGCGAAATCTGTCAACGACGCCTTAAGAGCGTTAGGAAAAATCATCGCCGAGCATCAGGAAAAAACGCCATAAACCAGAACCATTCCAATTCTCGGATGCCCTTTTTGGCTTTGCTGCGGTAGGTTTATATCCACCAACTCCGCCTGCTGGCTGCTGACCGCCATCTCCATTTTCCGCTTGACCTATGTCGCGCGTCTCCCACACTTCCGATCTCATCCTGCAAATCCTATAATCCTGCCCATCCTGATCCTGACAATAGAAACTCTATTGAATCCCTTCAAAAAATTGTTTTGACGCTTGATAACAAAATATGGTAATCTGTGTACAATAGCAGTCGGCAATTAGCCATTAGCCATCAGCCATTAGCCAACAGCCAATATGCGAAACATTAAACTCGTGCTTGAATACGACGGAACGAACTACCATGGATGGCAGACCCAACCGAACTTGCCAACAATCCAAGACACAATTGAGGATGCTTTGGCACGGTTAACCAAAACCTCGATACAAATCATCGGAGCAGGGAGAACAGATACCGGGGTCCATGCCGAGGGTCAGGTTGCCAATTTCCAGACGGACGCACAGATGCCCGTTATCGCATTTCAGAAAGGTCTCAACGCTATGTTACCACGGGATATCGTCGTCTGTTCCGCAACAGAGGTGTCTCCAGAGTTCCATGCCCGTTTCAGCGCAACAAGCCGTCGATACCGGTACACAATTCTGAATCGGGAATACCCGACCGCACTTTCGCGACAGACGAGTTACTTCTTTCCGACCACAATTGACGTGCCAAGAGCAAACATCCTCTGCCAAGTGCTGGTCGGCAAACACGATTTCTCGTCCTTCCAAAAGACAGGAAGTGATCGGATAAATCCCGTCTGTGAAATTTACGAGGTATCCTGTTGGAAGAAAGAGCCTTATGTCTATTTTGAAATCGAAGCCGATGCGTTTCTGCGAGGAATGGTCCGCGCCATCGTCGGCACTCTCCTGAAATGTATGAAGGAAGACGATGCTGAAACGGAGCTACGCCGCATTTTAGAAGCCAAAGATAGAGCCGCGGCAGGAACATCAGTCCCTGCCCATGGGTTGTCACTCATTGAAGTTAAATATAACACTAAAACTATTCTTGTAGCATGGTTTCCTGTTAGGCTGTGCATCTTCTGTAGCACAAACTTTTAGTTTGTGTCTTTCTTGTAGCACGGTTTCCTGTTAGACTGTGCATCTTCCGTAGCACAAACTTTTAGTTTGTGTCTTTCTTAACCGATAACCGACAACCAAAGACCGACAACCACTCAAAAGGAGCAGTCCCTTATGAACTACGCCCAAGTCTTGAATGAATTGGAAACTTTGGTCAACGAAACCTTCGCACTTTGGGAACACAACCGTGTCGGTTTCCAGTGGCGACATTACACATGGAACCATACCATGCGTGTGCGTGCGCTGAGTATGGAACTCGGGAAGCGTGAAGGCGGTGATGTGAAATTGCTTGAAGTCGCTGGCACCCTGCACGACATCACCAAAAGGTACGATGGCGTTATTTTGACAGATGACAACGGACAACGCATCCTCGACCATAACGGGTTCTGGTTGAACGAAACCCTCACGCCTGCCGGTCAAAACATCGTTACAGAACTCTACGATAAGCATGACCTCCACGGCACAGTCCACCATGAATCCGGGGCAGTCATCACAGAGAACATATTGGGGATGTACGACTTTGAACCCGATTTCGTACAAGCCGCAACAGCTGTCGTCCTCGCGCACCTAAAACCGATGAATCTCACAGCGGAGGACTTCAAACTGCTCTACAACAGGATCGAAAACCAGGTCCTCTACGATGCTGACACCATGGATCCGAACGTCGGGTACACCGCTTTCTTCCGAAACATCCATATACATTCATACTTCGCACTCCAACGCGGAAGCTTTGACTTAGAAGACTACGTGCGGAACCTACCGCGCTGGATTAATTCCAAGCAAGAATTCGTTGATAAACTCTTGACCGAAGCCTCCCGCGAAGTCGCCCAAGCGCGACAGGACAGGAATCAACACCTTTTCTTGCAAATGGTAGATGAATTAGACGATATGGAGATAAATCGGAAATACGGATTGCTGGGGGTAATTGAATACTTTGTCAGTGTAACCGAAGATCCACACTTCCTGAATCAACTTGACTACCTACAAAACGAGTGGCTTCCACAACGCCAGCAATGGTTGGCTGAGGAAGAACAGGACGCATCCGCACGCGACCGCGCCCAAGCCGCAATTGATCGGGTTGACGATTTCCTAACCCTCTTAACCCGCGAAACCAACGGAGAAATTTAAGCCGCAGCCCTCTCTTTTGTAGCATAACCTGTTAGGTTGTGCCTTTCAAACGTTATGTTCGTCCAAGAATTTCTATCTCACAGAATGCGGGATGGTCAAAATTGCGTAAGTCCTGTTATAAGTTAAGCTTGGTAGCAGTTGCGAAGGTTTTATCTGCCACGGATGCTCTTAACTAACAACTTATAACCAACAACTACAAAAGGAGTTTTACCATGAATACCCCAACGACAAGCGCACCGACAGATGGCATCCAAATTCCGTATCCACCCGACCTCTATCGCTTTGACACCACTGCTGAGGGGATTTCTGGTGGGTTTCCAGCTGTAACCGAGGCGGACATTGAATACTTTCATCAGTACGGTTACCTCGTCATCAATGATGCTTTTAATCCCACCGAAGTCGAGGATGCATTAGCAGGCATGACGCATCTCATGGACGGAAAGTGTCCCGATTTTCGGGCAATCCAATTTGAACCAAAACTCGGCAAACAGAAAGACGAACTGGAGGGTCAGGAACGCCGTGACGCTATCAGAAAAATTTTCAAATTCGTAGACCACGAACCGCGTCTAAACGCCATGGCAGCCCATTCAGGACTCCTCGGTGTCCTTGAACAGATTGTGGAGGACACACCCAAATTGTTCCAAGATATGGCACTCCTCAAACCCCCGCGCTATGGATCGGAAAAACCGTGGCATCAGGATTGTGCCTATTTCAATCTTCCCGAAGGGACGACGGTCGTCGGTGTATGGATCGCTTTAGATGAAGCCACACCTGAAAACGGATGCTTACACATCATACCGGGTTCAAATATCGAGGGACCGATGATCCATTTCAAACGGCGGGATTGGCAGATTTGTGATACAGATGTACCCGTAGGGCGCGATACTATGGTACCACTCAAGCCGGGCGGCTGTCTCTTCTGGCACGGATTGACACATCACGGAAGTCCGGTCAACCAGTCTGATCAAGGGCGACGCGCACTCCAATTCCACTATATACCAGCAAGTGCTGGAGAAATTACAACGCAAGAGCGCATGGCTGTTTACGGCAGCGAAGGGAAAGATGTAGATTGTTAATAGCGGTCAGCAGTCAGGGCGGGTTGCTACGCAACCCTCTCAGCCATCAGTAAAGAGAAAGAGGTGTTCTGTAACGCTTGCGTCTTTGCTATCTTGCTGACTGCTGACTGCTGAAAGCGCAGCCGGGGAATGCCATAAGGCATTCATACCGTTGATTTCTGACCGCTGACAACCATTAAGCTATTTCGTCTGTTCAGGGAACGGGGCCCGGATGTCGTAACGTCCCTCTTCAAACACCGGTAACTTCCCACCTTCAACCAATAAGTCAAGCGGGTTCGGACGCGTTGTTAAGGGGAAGGTTACCACGTTCTGAATGCGCAACGATTCATAAATCGCCATCAAGATTTCTATTGTGCAAAGCCCGTGTCTGCCAGCATTGCGGTGTTCCTCAACACCACCTTCAATCCAGGCTAACATCTCATCAAACTGATTCGGTTCACCTTGGCGCGGTTCGATGGTCTGCCAGCCTGCGGCTTTGCTGTTAAGCAGTTCAATTGTACCGTTGTCGCCGCGACGGAGTTGCCCATCGTCTCCATAGACGACATCGCCTCGAAGCACGGGTTCCGGTAAATCGCTTTCGTAGATGCCGCGGATACCGCCTTCAAAGCAGATTTCCGCCATACACAGGTCCTCAGTCCGAACTCGGCGTTCCCAGCGATCAGTCCGCCGTGCGACCTGTCCGATGAGCCATAACGGATCGGGATCACCAAGGATGTAGCGCATTTCGTCAACTTCGTGCGTGCCACGGTTCAGCAATCCGTGTCCATCGCGACGGAGCATCGCTTGCGGCTGACCGATCGCACCTTCTTGGATGAGGCGACGCGCTTCACAATTCTGAGGGCTGAAACGGCGTTGGTGTCCAACGACTAACTTCACATCGTGTTGAGCACAGGCATCCATCATGTCTTGTGCGTCACCGACAGAAGCCGCCATCGGCTTTTCAGTAATGACACCGAGCACGCCGCTCTCAGCGGCAGCGATTGTCGGTTCAGCACGAACACTCTGCCAAGTCGTGATACTAACGATGTCTAAATCCTCTTTGTCGCACATTTCACCGAAATCGGTATAGTGGGTTGGGAGTGCGAATTCCTCGGCAAATTTCGCTGCTGAATCGGCACTAATATCTGAAGCGGTAACGACTTCCGCACGACCCGTACTCGTCCAATTGTTTGCATGGGAACGTCCCATACCGCCGCATCCAATAATTCCAATACGATATGTTTTATCTGCCATCTCTTTTACCTTATCCTTATAAAATAGATTACGAGGTCATATTTTACCAAAAATTGTGCATCAACGCAAGTGAATATAGCGTGTTAGTTATAAGCAAAAAGGACTCGTAGCATCCCAAATCCATATACATGCCAACGTGCTTAATTTATAACCCATAACCCAGTACCCACAACCCAGTACCTATAACCCATAACCCAGTACCCACAACCCACAAAACATGTGTCTTTTTTGACACAACGCCTTTGATAGAAAAACCCTTGTATTTATTACACTTTGTAACAAATACGCAATTGGCATCGTTTATGCTATAGAGATAATAAAACCTCTACATTCCGAGACGCAGATTTGTGTAAGGAGTAAGGAGAAGGTAATGGAAAGATTAATTGTCAAAGGTGGAACCCGCCTTGAAGGAACGATTCCAATCAGCGGTTGTAAAAATGCTGTTCTTCCGATTGCAGTCGCCGCTGCCATCCTCGGCAACGGGGTCAGCGTCCTCCACAATGTACCGAACCTAACAGATGTCAACACCCTCCGCGCTGTATTAGAAGGACTGGGTGCAACAACAAAACTAAAAAATTCAAAACTCTATATTGAACCCATAAACCACTTGGAGTACGAGGCACCTTACGAACTTGTACGGAAAATGCGCGCCTCCATTTACGTCTTAGGTCCACTTGTAGCGAAATTGGGTAAAGCAAAAGTATCTTTTCCAGGCGGTTGTGCTATCGGACCGCGACCTATTGACTTGCACATTCGCGGCTTGGAACACTTGGGCGCCGAAGTGACAGTACAACGAGGATACATTTACGCACAAGCCGAACGCTTAACCGGCACAGAGATGTATCTCATGGGACAATATGGACCCAGTGTCGGCGCAACGGCAAACATCATGATGGCCGCTACTTTAGCGGAAGGGACAACTGTTATCCGTGGTGCAGCCCGTGAACCCCATATCTCCGACCTCGCTCATTTTCTGAAGGCAATGGGAGCAGATATAGAAGGTATTGGCACCTCTGTCTTGACAATTCATGGGGTCAAGCATCTCCACGGAACTGAACACACCGTTATCTCGGACGATGTAGAAGCAGGCACTTTCATGGTCGCTGGTGCTATTACGAAAGGCGATGTCTACGTTCAAGGCATCACCGAGCAACAACTTCCCACGGTTTCCGAGAAACTCGTGGAGGCAGGCGTTGAGTTGGATTGGGATGCCAATGGCGTGCGCGTCACAACCCCGCGCGAGATAAGAGGCATTGATGTCACAACGGTACCCTTCCCCGGCTTTCCGACAGATATGCAGGCGCAAATCATGGGACTGCTCTGCTTGGCAACTGGAACCAGCGTTATCTCTGAAAATGTGCATACAGACCGATTCATCCATGCCGCGGAACTAAACCGAATGGGTGCTGATATAATGCTTGACGGCAGCAGGGCTGTGATTAATGGTGTCCGCAGTCTCAGTGGTGCCCCGGTGATGGCTTCCGATTTGCGGGCGGGGGCAGTCCTCGTCGCAGCGGGAATGGCAGCCGCGGGTGAAACCGTCGTATCTCGTGTTTATCACATTGACCGGGGATATGAAACCATTGAGATGAAACTCAACAACGTTGGTGCAAACATTATAAGGGTTAATGACTAAAAAGGAATAGCTATTCAGAAATGTTGCGAATTGTTGAAACCCATACCACAGAAGCTGAGGCCTTCCTATCAAAGTTGAAGGCGCGGGGTAAACTCACAGATGAAAGTATCTTAAACACAGTCCGGCGTACGCTGAGCGATGTGCAAGATGAAGGCGATAAAGCCGTTATTCGATATACCCGTAAATTCGATGCCCCGCGTATCTCAGTCAAAGAACTGAAGGTATCACAAGAAGAATTTGCGACAGCATACGCAGAGGTGCCGTCTGAATTCATAGAGGCGATTACACACGCCAGAACAAACATCGAAAAATTCCATCAGAAGCAGCTACGGACTTCATGGATGTCAACAGAACCCAATGGTGTCCTGCTCGGGCATCTGATTCGTCCGCTAAGACGCGTCGGTGTCCATGTGCCAGCAATCAGTCAACTCCTCGTCTCCTCATTGTTGATGAGCGTCATCCCTGCTATCGTTGCTGGGGTTGAAGAGATTGCCGCCTGCATCCCGCCGATGCGCAATCGCGCTGTTAATTCCTATATGTTGGTTGCTGCCTCGGAATGTGGTATCCAAGAAATCTATAAATGTGGCGGCGCGCAAGCCGTTGCAGCGATGGCGTACGGCACCGATACCATCCCACCGGTCGATAAAATTGTCGGACCCGGGAACCTCTATGTACAATTCGCCAAGAAAGAGGTCTACGGACACGTTGATATAGACAAATTAGCAGGTCCCAGCGAAATCCTCGTCATTGCTGACAGCACAGCCGACCCGGATTACGTCGCCGCTGATCTCATCTCGCAAGCGGAGCACGGACCCGAATGTGCTACTATCCTCCTCACTCCTTCCCTCGGGTTTGCAGAACAGGTCAAAACAGCAATTGAGGTTCAAGGCGAATCCCTACCTCGCTACGACGAACTTATACAGGCATTCACAAACTGGGGGGTTGCGTTTATCACCTCAGACTTAACGGAGGCATTCGCGCTCGCCAACGAAATCGCACCCGAACACCTCGAACTTCATATTGAAAACCCTTATGAGCGGCTTGGAGACGTGCATAATGCCAGTGCTATCTTTATAGGTCCCTATTCCCCAGAAGTGGTTGGGGATTACATTGCAGGACCAAACGCTGTCTTGCCCACAGGGACAGCCGCACGTTACGCCTCGCCACTCAGCGTTGACGATTTCCTGAAGAAGTCAAGTCTCATCTCATACACCAAAGCGGCTTTAGCGGAAGTCACACCAGCAGTTGTTAAATTGGCTGAAGTTGAAGGACTCGAAGGACATGCCGCCGCCATGAAAATCCGTTTTGAAGAAGATTAAATTTACGCCTACGACCTTTGGAAATATAGAAAATGCTTTTCATTCCCCTTAGCCTGTTGTTCCACCTTTCCGAACCCAACGAAAAAATTCCTGTCCCCCCTGTCGCGACGTTTTCAATCGTCGGATATGATGCTGAGACCGGTGCACTTGGGGTTGCTGTGCAATCCAAATTTTTTGCTGTTGGCGCGGTTGTCCCCTGGGCGGAAGCCGGAGTCGGTGCAATTGCGACCCAATCTTGGGCAAACACAACTTATGGACCTAACGGCTTAAAACGCCTCAAAAGCGGTCTTTCGGCGGAGCAGACCTTGGAACGCCTTGTTGCAGACGACCCGGGACGCGCGACGCGACAGGTGGGTATCGTCGATGCGAAAGGGAAGGTCGCTAACTATACAGGCGATGAATGCAACGAGTGGGCAGGTGCCGTTTCCGGCAAACACTACACGGCACAAGGGAACATCTTAGCGGGTGAAGAAGTGGTTAAAGCAATGGGCAGCGCGTTTGAAGAAACAGAAGGTGAACTGGCAGATAAACTAATGGCAGCACTTTTCGCAGGACAGGCGGCGGGTGGGGATACGCGCGGACAACAATCAGCCGCCTTGCTCGTTGTTCAGGAGCGCAGCGGCTACGGTGGTTTCAATGACCGGTACATCGATCTGCGTGTGGACGATGCCGAGAAACCAATTGAAGAACTTCAACGATTGTTAGAAATTCACAAGCAATTCGTGCCTCGATAAATAACTTGTAAAATTTACGTCTTATCAATCCTCCGCAAAACAAATCACACCATTAAGCAGAAACCCTATTCCATCGACTCATCTAAGACAAGCGGTGGGCGTTTAAAACGGGAGCGAATCTGGTTCGCTGTTGATAGAACAACCGGCACGCGAACAAGACGAAGTTCTAACCTCCGCTTACCGGGAAAATCGCTGATAATCAGTCCTGTTAAAATGGTCAAAACGCCTTGTCCCGGTATGCCAGGGAAAGACATAAGTACCCCAAAAATAACAAGCAGCCCCCCGAATATATTCTTCAAGGAAGATAAACAGATACGGAAAATAGGATTCTTGATACGTTGAATCCGTTTGTTCGCCCTGAAATAGTCCGCCGGCAAGGACATGAGTAACATTGTAGAACCAACAATGCTTGCAATGAAACTTACCACAGAGAAAATAGCGAGCAAAATCCAATGTTCTACAAACCAGTTGCTAAGCATGTGCCAATAAACTTTAAGGTCAATAAACGACAAGAAAGTTTCTCCTTGTATATCACCGGCGCGAAACAGCACCGCCGTCAATTGTCATAATATCGCCACTAATATAGGCAGCTTCATCGGAAGCGAGGAATAACACTGCCCCAATATAATCCCATACCGTTGCACCCCGCTCAAGTAGCGGCGCGTCTGCGGAAGCAGGCGGTAAATCCGGTAGGGTGTCATCGTTCGGAAGGTTTTGTGAAGCATTCATACCTGTTGGGGCACCACCACCGGGAGCAACTGCGTTTACAGTGATACCGTGCGGACGAAGCTCTAACGCTAAACTCCGAGTGAGTCGATTCAGGGCAGCTTTACTGACACAATAACTCAGAACGCCAACGTGCGATTCCTCGGCATAAATAGAGGAGTTGTTAATAATACGTCCGTGTATACCCTCTGCTATCATCACCTGAGCGACCGCCTGTGCACATAACAAACACCCTTTTACATTAACCGCCATCACCTTATCGAATTGTTCTGGTGTGACCTCAAACAGAGGTTGTCTACCGAGAATCCCTGCGTTATTGAACAAAACGTCGATACGTTTGAAGGTCGCTACTGCCCTATCTACAGCGTGTTGAACCTGCTCAGGGACAGTGACATCCAAAGGCACGGCGAGAGCCTTTCCACCTTCGGCGCGCACCTCCGCTGCAACAGCATCAGCACGCCTACCACCGGCGACGACCACAGCTGCACCTTCACGTGCAAACGCTAAACATGCAGCCCTGCCGATACCCAACGGACCGCCACCACCTGTCACGAATGCTACCCGATTTTCAAAACGCATTTAAGATTTCCTATCTCTATTTTTTTCTACTTTTCTTTTTACTTCCATGAGTCCTATTTTATCATAACGCCTTCTCATTTTGCAAGGTTTCATTTGATTTTTAATAGCGCATTTAATTCTTCAGTAAACGCAATAC
>VXZL01000617.1 GCA_009845505.1 Candidatus Poribacteria bacterium
TTCGTAAATAACGTCTTAAGGTTACATAATATCCACTTTAATAGTGCAATTTACTTGTGGACATAGGGGCAGAATCCTTTCGTATTTGGGTTTAATAGGAACTTGACAATGCGGACGCTTCAAAGCAATACCACTACAGTACAAATCCCTCGGCTACAGATCGCGCCAATTTCTTTACAGAACGGTTCTCTTTACGCGTGGGCTATCTTTACGCCTTTTGTGCAATTTGAAGGCGAAAACGTGCTCTTAAAAGCCGGCCTCGGATTGTATCTATACCTGTACCTTTATCTGTACAGCTACGCCAGGTGGTGAAGCGCCGTAAGCGATGCTATTTTTAACCGATTTCGTTATCACCACCCAGCGTTGAAGAAAAATTCAATGTTGGGTATTTTTTTTAACTAAACTTGATTTCCAACAGAGTTCCTTTTTAGGGCAGCTTGCAAACTGAAAACTTACTATTAAGAAGGCGGAGGTAGTTGAAAAGCATGGTAATCGTGACCAAAACCGATGCAACACAGGCAGATATAGATGCTGTTGTTAAACGGATTGAGAGCGTCGGGTTGAAGGCACAAATCTCAACCGGCGAACGCCATACAGTTATCGGTGTAATTGGAGATAAAACGTTGCTTGGTGATATTCCCATAGAGTCAATGTCCGGTGTGGAGCGAACAATGGCAATTACAGCACCATTCAAGTTGGCATCCCGTGAATTCCGAGGCGATGAGCCCACTGTTATTGTCGTCAACGGCACAAAGATCGGCGGAAGGGAGATACCTGTTATTGCGGGTCCCTGTGCTGTCGAGAGCACAGAGCAGATCGTAACCATCGCCCAACTGGTTCAAAAGGCTGGGGCGAGTTTCATCAGAGGCGGTGCTTTTAAGCCGAGAACCGGTCCCTATAGCTTCCAAGGTTACGGCGAAGAAGCACTCAAAATGCTACAAGAGGCGAAAGATGAAACAGGACTCGGCATCGTCACCGAAGTGATGACCCCACACGAAGTCGAACTCGTCGGGGAATATACGGATATGTTCCAACTCGGCACACGGAATATGACAAATTTCTATCTGTTGCGTGAAGTTGGACGCGCACGGAAACCCGTTATCCTCAAGCGCGGCATGTCCTCAACAATCGAGGAATGGCTACTCGCCGCTGAGTATATCCTCTCAGAAGGTAATAAGGAGGTCATTCTATGCGAACGCGGGATCCGAACATTTGAAACGCACACCCGCAACACACTCGACCTGAATGCGGTTCCAGTCGTTCACGAATTGAGCCACTTACCTATTGTTGTCGATCCAAGCCACGGCACAGGCATCAGGAGTTTGGTCTGTGATATGACGAAAGCATCTGTAGCTGCCGGGGCAGATGGACTCTTACTTGAGGTACATCACGATCCAGATCACTCGATGACAGGGGACGGGGCGCAGTCGCTGTTCCCAGACCAATTCGAGGCACTGATGCAGGAACTCAAGCCTATTGCTGTGGCTGTCGGACGTGAAATTTAAACCTTTTCGTAATGAAATGGAGAAGCAACCAGATTTAATCGTTAAAAATATTTGGAGGAACACACCCGTGGACGATTTTGAAGCCAACCCGCAAAAAGTCTACATCTTTGATACAACACTCCGTGATGCAGAACAGACCCCTGGAGCCGCACTCGGTATCCAGGAAAAACTGGAAATTGCTAAGCATCTTGCCAGATTAAATGTTGATGTCATTGAAGCCGGATTCCCAATTTCGTCACCCGGTGATTTCGATGCCGTCAAACAGATCGCAAACGAAGTGGAAGGTCCCGAAATCTGCGCGCTTTCGCGTGTTGTGGAGAAGGACATCACTGCTGCGTGGCAGGCGATTGAAGATGCACCGCGCGCCCGTATCCACACGTTTGTCGGAACCTCTCCGATCCACATGGGGCGGATCACACGTACAACTCCCGAAGATACACTTCGCATGGCAACCGATGCCGTCGCCTACGCAAAAAGCCTCTGTGAAAACCACGCTGATGCAAACGTCGAGTTTTCACCGATGGACGCTGGACGCACGGAATTAGCGTTCCTTTATGAAGTCGTTGAAGCCACTATCGCTGCTGGCGCAACCGTCGTCAACATACCGGAAACCGTCGGATGGACGGTACCGACTGAGTTCGGCGAATTAATTAAAGGCATCATGGAAAACGTCCCAAACGTTAATGATGCTATTATTAGTGTCCACTGCCACAACGATCTTGGATTAGCCGTTGCAAACAGTCTCATCGCAATTGAGCAAGGCGCACGGCAGGTGGAATGCACAATCAACGGACTTGGCGAGCGTGCAGGGAATACCTCACTCGAAGAGGTCGTCATGGCAATCCGCACACGGCGTGATTACTTCAAAGCGTATTACACGGACATTAATGCTAAGGAAATCGTCCCGATTAGTCGGCGAGTCAGCCGAACGATGGGTATTATGGTGCAGCCGAACAAGGCAATCGTTGGCGCGAATGCCTTCGCACACAGTTCTGGCATTCACCAAGACGGGATCATCAAATCGCGCGTAACTTTTGAAATCATCGATCCGAAAGAGATTGGATGGAAAGAGAGCCAACTCATTCTGAGTCCCCGTTCTGGACGCAACGCACTTCGGCACCGCCTCAGCGAACTCGGTTACGAGGTGAACCCCGAAGAATTGGAAAAGGTTTATGAAAGATTTCTCAGCGTCGCTGATAAGAAAAAGTCAATACAGGATGCCGACCTTGAAGCGATTATGAGCGATGAGATTCGCGCAATCCCCTCTGTCTTTGAACTCGACTATATTCAGGTGGTCAGCGGAACAAAAATCTCACCGACAACAACGGTCGGAATTCGGACGGAAGGTAAAGTTATTGAAATGGCATCAACCGGAGATGGACCCGTTGATGCAGCGTTCAAAGCCATCAGTAAAGTTGTTGACATTCAACTGAACCTCATCGACTACCAGATACGATCTGTAACTGAAGGTGAAGACGCTATCGGTGAAGTCTCGTTGAAGGTGCAGGACAACGGAAATATCATTACCGGACACGGTGCCAGCACAGACATCATTGAAGCGAGTGCACGCGCATATATCCATGCTGTTAACAAACTCATTCAGATCC
The DNA here is from genome assembly GCA_009845505.1 of Candidatus Poribacteria bacterium. Taxonomy (GTDB): domain Bacteria; phylum Poribacteria; class WGA-4E; order WGA-4E; family WGA-3G; genus WGA-3G. The sequence continues at coordinate 3,113 of VXZL01000617.1, forward strand.
GATCTGAAGGATAGTATTCGTTAGTTGTTGGTTATAAGTTATAATTTATAACCAACAACTAATAACTACCTACCAATCCTCAACCAGTTGCACGAGCAACCTAACCCCATAACCCGACGCGCCTTCAGGAATATACGTAGAGCCTTTCATACCCCAGGCAGTCCCGGCGATGTCGAGGTGAACCCACGGATAGCCTTCGGCGAACTTCTTCAAGAACGCACCACCAGCAATCGTGCCAGCACCGCCGTCCCCGATGTTTTGTACATCCGCAACTTTGCTTTTAACGCCTTCATCGTAATCGTCCCAGAGCGGTAATTCCCAGACGCGCTCGTGCGTCTTTGCGGCAGCCGACTTCACTTTTGCCATCAGTTCTGGATCTGTTCCCATCGCGCCAGCGGCGATATGCCCTAAACAGGTAATTACAGCACCCGTGAGCGTGGCTAAGTCGATAACGCCTTTCGGATTATACTGCGCCGACCAACCGAGGGCATCCGCTAACACCAATCGACCTTCTGCGTCTGTGTTGAGAATCTCAATCGTTTTCCCACCGTAGGAGGTAATAACATCACCCGGTTTAATAGCCGTTCCACTGGGCATATTCTCAGTCGCAGCAACGACACCAATCACGCGCACATTCGGTTTGAGCTGCCCAATGACCTGCATCGCACCAATCACAGCAGCAGCACCCGACATATCGTGCTTCATCTCGTGCATACCGCCGCCAGATTTCAGGGAAATACCGCCTGTATCAAAGGTGATTCCCTTTCCGGCAAGCACAACGGTATCCTGTCCTTCACCATCTGGAACATATTCAAGGATAATAAAGCGTGGTTCTTCAGCACTCCCTTGTGCAACGGCGAGAAGGGTTCGGAATCCTTTCTCTTCCAGTGTCGCTTTGTCAAAAATTTCACAACTAAGTCCGACAGCCTCCGCTACCGCTACCGCCTTGTCAGCGAGTTGTGTCGGTGTGAGGTGATTGCTCGGTTGATTACTCAAATCACGGGCAAGAAGCGTTCCGTTGGCGATTATTTCTCCACGTTGGACAGCCTCTTCCACGGTTTCCTTGATTTGATCGTTTTCAGTTAAGAACGTCAGGGATTCAATCTGTTTCTTCTCGTCTCCATCGCCACTTTCGGTTTTATGCTCGTCGAACTGATAGAGCGAAAGGAGACATGCCTCCGTAGCCCCTTGGATTATTTCTGGTGTGGCTTCTATCGGGATGGGAATGCTAACCGTCCTTAAACCCATGTCCCGTATCGCCCGTGCAGCCTGTCCCGCTGCTTGGCGTACCCTCTCAGGTGTGAGGTCATGGTATTCACCCAAACCCACCAATAGTATACGCGGCGTACTGATAGCCCCGTTTGTATACAGCCAACTCGTCGTTTTATGCTTACCTGTGAAGTCTCCGAGGTTCATGAGTTCGCGAATCCGACCACCGAGTGCCTGTTCTATATTTTGAAGTGGCGCACTATAGAAATCCGGGTTTTCCAGCACACCTATAGCAATAACATCGCTCTGCTCTTGACTAAATCCGCCTGTTTTGACAGTAATATTCATAAATGCTCCTTTCTATGTTTATGGTTGTTGGTTGATAGTTGATGGTTCAATCAACGGTATGAATGTCTTAATGGCATTCCCCGGATTATGAGTTAAGAGTCTGCCTTCACAGGGAACCCTCTTCACGGATAACTATTAACTATTCAAAAAGCGCGGCCACCTCACAAGAGAATCCTTTGACGACTGCTTCACCGCTAAGCGTGTCATTCCGCGTGAGCACTGTGATGTCTGTTTCTGAACGGTAAACAGTCACTGTTTTGGAGGGAGGTTTAATCACCCATACTAACTGTGTGCCTGCCTCAAGGTAAGCGAAAGCCTTTTCTTCAACTTGGTACAACTTGTCCGAAGGCGAAACAACTTCCACGGCAAGGTCTGGCGGGACTGGAGATGTTTTGCGCTGATCGTCAGGAAGCCGGGCATTTGAAATAAAGGCGATATCAGGGACCAGCATCCGTTCGCCAACACGGAAACCTGTATCTGATATAAGGACACGCCCAAGTTGGTTTTCGCGGACGTACAAGTGTAACGGCGAACTTAGGTTCACGCTAATGTACCCATGTTCCAATGAGGTTGGTGGCATCGACACTAATTCTCCTTCAATGTATTCATATCCTTCTAAATCGCTTTCGAGGAATTCCGCTAACGTCATTTTGGGACTCTCATGCGGAAGACGCTCAGGCGGGAATTGACGAACCTCTTGGGTGTCCATTTTTGCGCTCCTATTATGGTAGATTTTAGAATGATCTAAGTAATTCTATACGCCTAAGTCTTTCGCATTCCTGTCAAAACGACCAGAGGTTCCTCGCTCGTAACAGTAATTGAATGATAGGTATTCGCAGGAACATCCATCCGGTCCCCAGCTTCAACAGTCCCAGTTGCCTCCGCAACTTTTACATCTGCCGTGCCAGACAGGACACAGACAACCTCATCTTGGGTATGGATGTAGTCGAGATACGCACCCCCCGGACGGCCACTCCATTCATAAGCGTTGAAACCCTCAGATTGTAACTCCTGTTTTAAAGCGTCCACATTCGCGTACTGTTCAGTCCAGCGTGATTTCCAATCCACAGCGTCTCTCCTTGACTCCGTTTATTTAGCAGTATTTTGTAGCGCAAACTTTTAGTTTGCAGACGCATAGACACAATCTAAAAGATTATGATACAAGGATAGCAACATGGGTTATATTACACTCTCGTGGCACAAACCCCTCTTAACCGATAACTGAAAATTAATAACCAACTAAAGCGGTTCCAACCGCACTGGACACACCTTCAATTCAGCCGTGTGAGTAACCGGGTCGTAGCCAGAACCCGTCAACATATTGACCGGCACATCCGCAAAACTGAAACTGGCGAAAACCGTGCCACGCGGCGAACGAGCCGTCGCTTTGACTTTGATGTTGATACTCCCGCGCGCACTACTCATCCGACACCACTCCCCGTCTGCTAATTGCCATCTCTCAAGGTCAACAGGATTGACTTCTAAGGATTCTTCCGGTAAGAGATAATCAATCCCTTCTGCTCTGCCTGTTTGGGTTCGCGTGTGATAGGACTGCAAACGTCTACCGGTTGTGAGCCATACAGGGAATTCTTCACTAATCGTTTCAGCAGGATCGCGGTAGTGGACATTCGAGAAGATACCGCGTCCATTGACAAACGTCTCCTCGTGAAGTCTCGGTGTCCCCGGATGTGCTTTATGCGGGACGGGCCATTGATACTTGCCTCTCTCAATGCGGTCCCAATCCAATCCAGCATAGATAGGCGAGACGCGACAGAGCTCGTTGAAAATCGGTTTTGGAGCGTTGAAGTCAAAGCCTTTAAACCCAAGACGTTGCGCAATCTGACAGATAATCCACCAGTCCGGCTTGGCATCACCCGGCGGAGGCACCGCAGCACGCATCCGTTGGACGCGGCGCTCTGTATTCGTGCATACACCCTCTGTTTCACCCCACGCTGTTGCAGGTAGGACAACATCAGCAAGTTCTGCAGTCTCCGTCAGAAAGATGTCGATGACAACAAGATGCGCTAATGAACGCAACGCGTGTTCGCAATGCTCTCGATCCGGGTCAGAAATTAGCGTATTCTCACCGTCAATCAACATCGCATGGATACTATCACTACAAAGTTCTAACGCCGTCACTTTCGTGATGCCCTTCTCCAAGTCAATCTCTCTGCCGTATTCCGCTTTAAACTTCGCTTGATGTGCTGGATCTGTGACAGCTTGGAAGCCGGGATAGTTATTTGGTAATGCCCCACTATCCCCTGCCCCTTGGATGTTGTTTTGTCCACGCATCGGGTTGATTCCCGTTCCCTCTCGTCCGACATGACCGGTCATCAAGGCAAGATTGCACAGGCTTTGGACATTCTCAACACCACAGATGTGCTCGGTAATCCCCAATGTGTAGTAGATAGCACCCTTGTTCGCGCTGCCATACCACATCGCTGCTGTCTCAATATCCTTTGCAGGCACACCCGTAATTGTTTCCGCCCATTCGGGTGTCCATTGACTGATATGTTCAAAGAACGCATCAAATCCGGTCGTGCGATTTTTGATGAAGTCTTCGTCAATCAAGCCTTCACGAGCGATAACGTGTGCCATGCCGAGAAGTAGGGCTGTATCTGAACCGACGCGGAGAGGCAAGTAAAGATGCGACATCTCCGCCAATCCGATGCGTCTCGGATCCGCCACGATCAACTTCGCACCGCGGGCGACCGCCTTCTTAAGTCCCGTCGCTGCAACCGGGTGACACTCGGTCATATTCGTACCGATACAGAAGATAACATCCGGTTTCTCCATATCCACGAGCGGATTAGACATCGCCCCACGTCCGATTGTCGCTGCCAGACCGGCAACGGTCGGGGCGTGTCAGGCACGGCTACAATTGTCGATATAGTTCGTCCCAAACCCCGCACGGATAAACTTCTGCATGAGATACGCCGCTTCGCTCGGTGCGCGCCCAGAAGCAACACCGTAGACGCTATGTCTACCGTGTTCAACATTGACCTTTCGGAAGCCTTCGGCGGCACTATCAAGTGCGTCATCCCATGTAGTTTCGTGGAGTTCACCGTCATCACCGCGAACAAGAGGCGTTTTCAACCGATCGGGATGTTGAACGAAGTCGTAAGCGAACTGCCCTTTCACACAGAGCGCACCCTGATTCGCAGGTCCGTCCATAGCGGGGTGGATACCGACAATCTTCTCGTTTTTCGTTAGGACATCAACAGAACACCCGACACCACAATACGGACAAATAGTGCGCGTCTTCTCAAGAACAGCCTCCGCAACTTCGTCAACGGCACGAAGTGCCTTTTTGTCAGCAAGGGCACCGGTCGGACAGGTCTGAATACACTGCCCACAAAACGTACAGGCAGAGTCTTTGAGAAGTCCATTAAATTCGGTCGTAATCTGGGTATGGAAGCCGCGATTCATGACGTTAATGGCGTGGTCCCCCTCTTGCTCAGCACAGACGCGGACACACCGATAACACGAGATACAAAGTTCATAATCTCTGAGAATAAACGGATTGTCGTCATCGGCTTTACTTGTGCCGGATATCGCACCCGTGATACGTTCCTCGTTAATTTCATACCTGTCGCGGAGGGCTGCGAGTTCGCCAGCGGCATAGCCGCGCAATGGAGAGACATCAACTTCGCGATTCTCACCGACAACCATTTCAAGCAACGTCTTCCGATACGCCTCTATTGTATCGGTTGAAGTGCGAACAACCATACCAGGCGTGGCTTTGGTTGTACAGGATGCAACAGGGTTTCGCGCCCCTTCTAATTCAACAATACAGAGACGACATCCTCCAAAGGGTTCAAGCCTCGGATCGTAGCAAAGCGTTGGAATTTCTTTCTGATGACGTTGTGCAACCTCAAGGATGGTTTCATCCTCAGAGAAAGAGACTTCAACACCATCAATTTCTATTGTATGTCTCATCGCGATAAACCTCAAAGTGTCGCGACCTGAGGCCGCTTCTACCGAACAGGCTATTCCTCTCCACTAAAATCGATTTGTGGAACCTCTAATGTGCCAGCTAAAATTTGCTCTCTCGCTTCCTCAACCTTTTGCTGAACTTCTTCAGGTACCTGATCCCTCAGTTCTGGGTTATAAGTCAAAGCGATTGCGCCACCGGTTGTCATTGTGAAGACATAGAGTTTGGATTCAAAAGTCCCCTCTTTGACTGCCGTCGCGAGTTGTACATAGGCTCTTGGTGTAATGACGGCATTCGCAAGCACTGCACGCGGGGAAACAGCACTTTGATCTCGGTTAGCACCGAAGGAATAAACGGTTTTCCCAGAATCCTGCGCCAAGACGACGGCTTCAAACACACCAATTCCCGCTTCGTTGGCGTTATGAAAAATAAAATCAACGCCTTCTTGTATCTGGGCAAGTGCCAATTCCTTTGCCTTCGCGATGTTTTCCCAGTCTCCTACGTAGGCACGTTGCACAACCGCGTCAGGATTAACGCTTTTTACGCCCCCTTCAAACGCCATAAACGTGCTGCTACCAGATGGAAGCTCCTGCCCGCCAACAATACCGATCTTGTCTGTTTGGGTCATCATACCTGCTATCATACCCAAGAGGTAGGTGGCTTGTTCAAGCCGAAAGACAATCGGCGCGACATTCTCACGAACAGCACCGCTTGCTCCGGCAGACGTAATAAAGACGATTTCAGGGTAATCTTGTGCAACGGCTATGGCTGCTTCCTGATACTCGTAACCATGCCCAAAGATAAGGTGATAGCCATCCATAGCATAAGCACGAAAATCTGCTTCCCAGACAGATGGCGTTAAACTCTCAACATAGTCTATTTCGGCACCGAGTTCGGTTTCAATTGCTTTCAATCCATCGTGTGCTAAAGCATTCCACCCTTCGTCAGTGATGGCACCCGGAAGCAGCATACCGACTTTGAGCGTTTCAGGCGCAGGCGGAGAGACAATTTTGCCACTATCCGGAACCCTCTCACACCCTAATATGAAACCGATTGCCAAGAAACATACAATAAGCGTAGGATTTACGATCCTATCTCGCAATTTCCAGCAATTCTTTTTCATTTACGACTATTCCTCTGCGCTTTCACTGAAATCAATCTGCGGCACTTTCAATTCGCCAGCAAGGATTTTCGCTTTGGCATCCTCAACGGCTCTTTGCACATCTTCCGGCACCTTATCCTTCAATGCCGGACTATAGGTAAGCGTAATCGCTTCGTCTGTTAGCATGTTAAAGGTATAAATCTGTGGCTTGAATTTGCCTTCTTTAATGATCTTGGCAATCTGCACAAACGCGTCGGGTGTAATTACTGCGTTCGCAATCACAGTTGGGGATATATCGCTCTTATCCCGGTTCGCGCCGAACGTGTATACCATCCTTCCCTCTTTTTCGGCAGTTTCAGATTTGTTAAAAATCTCAGCCGCCTCATAGGCACCGAGTCCTGCTGCGTCGGCATTCGGAAAAATAAAGTCAACGCCTTCGCTAATTTGTGCCAATGCGAGTTCCTTGCCTTTACCAATGTCCTCCCAGTTTCCGACGTATACCCAAGATACTTCTGCATCAGGGTTCACGCGCTTCGCACCGCCTTCAAACGCCATAAATGTGCTATTCACAGACGGGATATTCTGTCCACCCATAACACCAAGCTTATTCGTCTGGGTCATCATGCCAGCAATTATCCCTAACAGATAGGCGGGCTGCTCAACACGAAAGTTTGCTGCCGAGATGTTATCGGTAATCGTGCCACCCGAAGAGGTAATGAAAATCGTCTCAGGAAAATCTGGTGCGACTGCTTTCGCCGGGTCCTGAAACTCATACCCGTGTCCAAACACCATATTGTAACCATCAAGGGCATAAGCGCGGAACTGTTCTTCCTGATCCGTAGGGGTCCGAGTCTCAGCGTGGCTGATCTCTGCGCCTAATTCTTTTTCAATCGCTTTAAGTCCTTCATACGCCAAAGCATTCCAGCCTGCGTCACTAATTGAACCCGGAAGCAGCATAGCGACCTTAAATTTCTCATGTCCCTTCGCGTCAAGACTTACGTTCCCTATTAACACGAATCCGACCATAAAAAGGCATATACATAAAACAGAACATGCAATGTTATTTCGTAACTTATAAAATATTTGTATCACGTCAAAATTTCTCCTTTTTCATAGATATGTTGTGTACAGTATAGCACTTTTAAACGGAAAATGTAAAGCGTTAACATTGTCTTGGGTGTGTAAATATTTTGTCATCAGGTATTGAGTGATATATGTGTTGAAAGTAA
>VXZL01000411.1 GCA_009845505.1 Candidatus Poribacteria bacterium
TTTTTTAGAAAAGTAGAAGGAATTGAGCAGTTTTTGGCAATTGGAAAAGGAAACATTACAGCAGGATCACTTTCGCGCGAGCTTGGGACAAACACGAATTGTGTATAGCGGTAAAAATTTAGCGTTTCAGGAGGTTCGCGCGACCCCTCTGGAGATGGTTCATCCTGCTCTAATACGTATTGATACCCAAACCACATTCCGATTGCCACGACCAGAATAACGATGACAATTACAACTAATGCGATTTTCCAACTTACCATATTAAGTTTTCCAGACCTCGTTATGATAATGACTAAATGTTACTACATTTGTCAGAGGTTTTCAACAGAAAATGACAGATTAGTTTGCTTTAAAGTGTTAATTAGTAAGATTTTGTGCGATGCGTACCATATCCAAAATGTTAAGAATGCCGTCGCCGGTAACATCAGCATCAGAATCAGTTTCACCGAAACGAGAAGCCACGAAAGTGAGGTCCAAAATATTCACGAGCCCATCCCCTGTCACATCATAAGGCAGCGGTTCGGGCATAGTCTCTTCTTGTGTAGTGATGTCCTCCTCAGGTAGTGGTTGGGACGTAACTTCTTCCTCAGCCATTTCAGGTTCTTCTTGGGATATAGTCTCTTCTTCGGGAGACGGTTCGGGCATAGCCTTTTCCTCAGTCATCTCAGGTTCCTCAGCCTGAGGTGCTTCAGGCATAGTCGGTAGGTTCAAGTCTGTCAAACTAAAAATTATACCGTCGCTGTTTTCGTATTGGACGGGACCTACATCTGGTGCAAACCATTGGTAGGTGGTTGAGTCGAGATTAAGGAATGCTGTAGTCAGTTTTAAATCTAACCGGACCTTCGCACAGTTCTGGAAGGTTCCGGCTGGTGTGACGACCTCCTCAAGTCCGACGACTTCAAAATTAGTGGTACTTTTTCCAGATATAGTGAGTCCGACCTCTAATTTTGCTTCTGCATCCGCCACTATCTGCCATTTATCCCCCAGTCCTAACTGTAGCGGAAAAAAAGTGACAGGTGTTGGAAAGTCCGCGGTCAAGACAGCGATAGCATCTTCTAAGATAATTCTATGGATTTTAATGGCATCACTGTCGACACTCAAAAAGTACTGATCCGTCTCAGTTTCACCCGTACTGATTTCCCTCGTACTAATTTTCAGGAGGATATATTCTTCACCATTAATAATTTCGGGTCCTTCAAGGGAATAGGTGGTCTTTTCTATACCATCGCTGCTCTCTAAAACCCACATATTGCCAATGTCTGCGGGATAATAGTTCTGTGCTATCGCTGGGACCACAAGAGCACAAGTGAAGCTCAAAATCAGAACTGACTTGAGCCAACGGAAAGATGTGTTTTTTTTCATACTTCCATTTCCTTTCAATTAACTGGGTTTACAAGTTTCAGCTGCGTGCGAATAGTTTGACGCACCTCATCACAAACATGCATAGCGTGTTGTGTATTGTCAGGAGTTGCTGAGTCGCCGGGATAGCGAGGGTCCACTGCGTACGCTGTAATTATTTTAAAATCGGGTTGCCAATGGTGCCACGCAGGCAGCGTTGGCACAATCAACGCCAGCAGATCTTCGAGATTGTGCGTCCTTGGGGCAGGCATGTTCGCCTCCTGCAGCCACGCCTTGAGATATTTTTCAATACACTGTTGTGCGTGAAAGCAGATAGAGTCATATACGGGATCTGGGGCTTGCTGCCCCCATTTTGCCGTTCTATAATCGCCTTCAGCCTTCTCTATCCATTCCAGCGTTAAGGGGTTCATGCAGTCCTTTTCCTGTTTGGGAGCGTTCGGTGTGCCGTGCCCGTTTTCTACATGATAGTGGACAGCCGATCCATGAAGCAGTTCACCTTTTTCGGTAATTTCGCGGAGAAACCAATCGTTATAAGAGACACGATAAGCGATCTCTTGCGGGGAACGGACGAAGAGATCCAGACTAAAATGGTATGAGATGCGTTGTCGAATCTCTATCGCCTTTTTGCGAAATTCCGATTTCGGAATATTCATAACAACGAGCAGATCTACATCTGAGTCTTCTCTGGGCGTACCGTAAGCGTGAGAGCCAAAGAGAATCACTTGTAGGGGTCTGAATTCGCGCACAATGTCATCAGTTATCGCTTGAATCTCTTTCCGAGTGACCATGGGATCCCTCCGTTGGCTTGGCATGTAACGTATCCCATCAGGTTACCAAAATTCGCAGCAGTATTCACTCTACCGTCTTGACTTTTTCCGAGTTTCGTGTGATAATGCGAATATGCTATCATGATTTATTGCATTTTTTCAAGAAAAAAGTGCGTTGCGGATGTTTACGTCTGGCTTCGCTAAATATAAAGTAGCCAAAGGAGAAATATAGATGCGTTTAGAAGGACAGGTTGCAATCGTTACAGGTGGTGGCGGTGGCATTGGAAAAGCGACATGCCTTGCGTTTGCCAGAGAGGGTGCGGATATTGTAATCCCTGAAGTCAATATGGCGAATGCGGCGGCAGCAGCAGCAGAGATTATGGCACTCGGTAGAAAATGCCAGGTGATTGAAACCGATGTCGCTGACGGCGATTCGGTGCGTGAAATGATTCAAGAGACCCTTGATTTGTTTGGGCGGATTGACATTTTAGTCAACAATGCTGGTATTTTTAGTTATACGCGTATAGAAGCATGCACGGAAGCCGAATGGGATCGGATGATGGCTGTGAACCTCAAGGGTCCCTTCCTCTGCTCACAGGCGGTAATGGAGACGATGAAGGCACAACGGTCTGGACGCATTATCAATCTCGGTTCGTTGGCAGGACAAGTCGGTGGACTGGTCGCCTCTGCACCGTATTCTGCTTCCAAGGCCGGCGTGATGTGTCTGACGAAATCGTTGGCACTTGCGCTTGGAGGATACGGAATTACCGTAAACTCCATCGCACCGGGAGTTGCTGCAACAGAGATGACAAAGAACCACCCAGATATGATAGATAAGATTCCGTTGGGACGGGTCGCTGATGCTTCGGAAGTTGCAACTACTATCCTCTTCCTCGCCTCGGAAGAGGGACGTTATGTGACGGGAGCGACACTGGATGTGAATGGTGGCATCCGGATGGCATAAATAGTTGTCAGTTTTCAGTTGTGGGTTAAGAGCCTCCTTGTAACAATCTATCCTCATTCGGCGTACGGCAAAGGATGCGCGAATTGTGACAGCTTTTTGTAACTGACTGTCAACTGTTAAGAGTTATTAAAAATAAAAAGGGGAGTAATATGGAATATAGAAGGCTTGGTCGTGCGGGTGTGCAAGTCTCACCGCTTTGTCTCGGTACAATGATGTTCGGTGGACCAACAAATGAAAGGGATTCAATACGGATTATCCACAAAGCATTGGACGCGGGGATTAATTTTTTAGATACCGCGAATGTCTACAATGACGGTGAATCAGAACGGATTATCGGTAAAGCGATTCGTTCTGACCGGGACAAGTGGGTTGTCGCGACGAAGGTCCACGGTTCGATGGGAGAGGATGTGAATGCGTCGGGTTCACATCGATTTCATATTATGTCGGCGGTGGAAGCAAGTCTTGAACGTCTCGGAACCGACCACATTGATGTCTATTACTTGCACCGCTGGGATGCCTCGACACGAATTCTGGAGACTCTGCGAGCGTTAGATGATTGCGTCAGACAGGGCAAGGTGCGTTACATCGCCTGTTCTAATTTTCCGGCGTGGCGGATCTGTGAGGCACTCTGGACAAGCAAGCAGTACGGACTGGAGGAGTTCGTGTGTGTCCAACCCCTTTATAATATTGTGAATCGGGATGTTGAGGTTGAGCTGCTCCCATTTTGTCAGAAGTATGATGTCGGCGTTGTGCCCTATAGTCCCTTGGCACGCGGCGTGTTGTCGGGTAAGTACTTGACCGGTAAAAAGCCTCCCAAAGGTTCCAGAGCAGCGCGACAAGATAGACGGATTTTACAGACCGAACTTCGCGAGGAGAGTTATGAGGTAGCGCAGCAACTGAAACCCTTGGCAGATGCGCGCGGCAAGACCTTGACGCAATTCTCGTTGGCGTGGGTGTTGGCAAATCCGGTGATTACCTCTATTATTATTGGACCGCGGACCATGGAGCAACTTGAAGATAATTTAGGGTGTTTGGATTGCACGCTAACCGCAGACGATGAAGCAACTATCAATGAGTTGGTGCCGCTTGGTGAACATACTGGTAAAGGGTATAACGACCCAGCGTATCCGGTGTTGGGCCGATTCATGGATTAAAAGTCGTACAAGCGATACGGTGTGGGGTGTCCACGCTTTGGGTTGGTTGGAAAAATTGTTGTGACACGAACTGTTAGTTTGCGTGGAAGATGGCAGAAGCTAACAGTTTATGCTACTATATAAGCGGCTATTCTTTGAAAAGCCGGAGAGTTCTCATTCGCTAAGAAGAAATTGCGCCTTTTGCTATCAGAAATATGCGTGCACCGCTTGAGTGCATATTTTCCGATTTCATAAAGGCTATAGCCTAAATCCGTGATGTACTTCTCAATTTCACTGAAGTCATCACGATTGGTTTCACCTACATCTTTGAGTTCTGCCATTAAGAGGGGTGCGTGCGTTTTTAAGAAGCGTTCCCCACCGCGCAATACTTCTAACTGATACCCTTCTACATCAATCTTGATAAAGTCAGGCATCGGTAGTTTGCCGATAAGGTTGTCAATCGTGTCAAGTGTTACAGGTTCCGATGCCGTTCGTCCATTGGGGTACTTTAAAGAAGCGGTGCCTTCGGCAAGTACTGCTTTGGAGTAGTAAAGTTGTCGCTGTTCTCTGTTGTCCCCGAGTCCCTTATTGACGACAGTGACGTTTGCGAACTCGTTCAGAGAAACATTTTCCTGAAGATAGTCACAGGTACGTGCAGCAGGTTCAAAGGCAATGATCGCTCCGGTGTCTTTGACTTGTGAGGCGAGCAGACATGTATAGAACCCAATGTTTGCACCGAGGTCCCAACAGATGTCCCCCGATTTGATGATTTTAAGGAGTTTGGTAATGACATATCTCTCGTCATGTGTGCCGTAGAAATAGAGATATTGGTGTTCAGGGTTCGCTAAATTAGCTTTCAACCAGAATGGGTACTTGGTTTCAAAGGTGACAATCGGATCTTTGGGGATAATCCAATCTCTCGTTAGTTTTAAGAGTAGATTTTTCCCTTCAGTGATTGGACACTTTCGGAGGTAACTACGGACGAGTTGATTGGAAATCCGCTTCGCAAGCGTCCTGTTTCTTTCTATCTGGCATTGCGGGTTTATCCCCACGTTTCGAGTCCTAACAATTTCTTGCCGAGTTGGGTTAAGTGGGCAGTTTCACCGGATTGATGCTCTTTTTCTGGGCGTTCACCGCTAAAGCCTGCCAAACGATCCTTCCATGCATTGATGCGGCGTTCGCGTGCCTCTGGGTTCGCTTCTCCTGTCCGGAACATGGTGATGTATTGCGCGACGCGCGGGGCATCGGCGGTGTTAATACCGGCACTGTGGGGCAAGGCACTGTGCCAAATTACGAGGTCTCCTGCTTTGCCCGGTACTGGGATCGCTCCGAGTGCCTCTAAGTCTTGTTGTCTTGGGTCGGCATCCTCAGGGAGGCTTTTTATCCATTCTTCAATCTTGCGATGGAAGCCGGGGACGCACGTAAACGCACCTTGGTTTGCAGCGGTATCTGTGAGATAAAGTACACCTTGGACATGGAAACGGAACGGCAGTTCTACGGATGTATCCCAGTGAAGTCCAAGATTTGTGCGTTCAAATTTTCCGGAGACATTCGGCGGACTCATGCTGGCGCGGTCGAAACTGACCCATAATTTCTCGGTTCCCCAAATTTCAGCGAAAGCCTGATGCACGCGCGGGAATTGGCGAGTTGCCCATAGTGCTGGATGTTGATAGATTTCTACCATGATGCCTTTGCGAGGCGGTTCGGGGTACCAACTATCCGGATTTTTGGCATCCATCTCAAGAAAAGTCCAGACGGCTTCCTCAGCGTTCTGGATGAGTTCTGGAGGTGCCGCGTTCTGAACAATGACGTAACCGTTTTCTTCCCAAAAAGCGCGATCTTCGGAACTCAAAACTGCCATTTTTTCCTTCGATTGTATCTATCCCAACCGACGTAAATACGCCGATAAAAAAATGACTATTAACCCTAAAATTACGGTGAGGTTGAGCCACGGTGCTGGTCTCTTTTGATACACTTCAAACACGGGATATGGAAATGTTAGGAAAATTGCTAACGTAAATATTAAAAAGACGATAAAAAATTTGATGCCTAAAACGAAGATGTAAAGCGAGTAATCTGAAGCAATGGGATTGATACTGGCATGGGCGCGTGCCGTCCGAAAAAAGGTTATAAAGTTGTACAATCCTGATATGAGGATTGTTAACAGGGCTGTCCAGACAATACCACTGAAACGGCGGAGTGCTGATGAAATCAATCTTGCGGGATCAGCGGATCGGTTGGCGATTGGTAGAAGAACGGCGCGCAAGAAAAAGAATCCGCCTATCAATAGGACGACAGAGCCGACATGTATCCATTGTATCAACGCTTTCAGAAACATTGTTTTAGAGTTATCAGTTATCAGTTATCAGTTGTCGGTTAAGAAGTGGTATGTAACAATTCATGTTTTCCTGAAGCGTTCAAGTTGAGATCGGATTGTTACCAGAGTCCTCTTAACTGAAAACCGATAACTGACAACAGATAACCATTTAGACCACCGGTTTTCCACCAACAGGTTTGAAACAGTTACGTGACTGTTTGCAAGCGTCGGGAGACACAAATTGGTCATCGGGTCCGACGACTTGCATCGTGCAGTTGCACCAATAGTGTGAACCTGGGTTGTTTTCAACGAGGTTCTGCAAGTTGCCGCCCGGAATATAAATCGCCTTTGTCCGGAGATATTGGCATATTGGGCGATTAAAGATTGGAAGTGCTTTTCCTTGTAACATGTCAATGCTCCTTTAGCTTGCTGCCATCATCGCGGCGCGACTGATAAGGTTCTGTGTTAAGGTGACCTTATAGGCGTTATCGTTCAAGGGTTGTGCGTCTTGAACGGCATCGGCACCTGCCTTTTGACTCACCGATTCATCAATCATCTTACCAGTGAGTGCCGCTTCAGCTTCCTTGGAACGCCAAGGTGCGGGTGCGACGCCACCGAGTACGACGCTGGCGGTTTTACAGGTGTTTCCGTCCATCTCGAAAACTCCCGCAACGCTTGCTAATGCGAAGTCGGGAGCACCTTTTTCGCGTGCCTTCAGATAAAAACTTTTCGTATTCGGTTTCGCCTGTGGCACAGTAACCTCAACAACGATTTCGTTGGGTTCAAGCACATTTTCGCGGAACGGATTCGTTGCAGGCAAGGTGAAAAATTCTTCAAGGGACATGGCCTTCTCACCTTCGGGGCCAACGATTTTCACGGAAGCACCTAAAGCGATCAGCGCTGGCGCGAGGTCTGAAGGATGCACAATGTAGACTGGATCACCACCGAGGATAGCATGGTATTTGCTCAAACCATCGACTGCGTAACAAACATCGCCACCCTTTTTGAGACAGTTGATGGTTTCGTCACGATAGTACCAGCATCGGGGTCTTTGACAGAGGTTTCCACCGAGTGTGCCGACGTTCCGTATCTGTGGTGTAGCGACGGAAGTTGCCGCCTGCGCCAAAACGGTATAGTGATGCTGAATCGTCGGATGCCGTGCGATGTCATCAATCGTGGCTAACGCCCCAATTTTCAACCCTGATGCATCGGCTGTGATACTGTCCATGCCGGGCAATGTCTTGAGATTAATGAGCGTCTTCGGGGTCTCAACGTATTCTTTGAGTTCCGCGAGGAGGTCTGTGCCACCGGCGATAAGCATAACTTCTCCCCACCCACTATCACTCAGGAGTGAAGTGACCTGCTCGAGACTGGTGGCGTTAATGTAACTAAATTTTTCCATTGCTTAGCTCCTTATGCCTTCTTCTCTGCAAGCGCAGTGAGAATCTTATCGGGTGTTAGTGGCAATTCTCGAATTCGCACGCCAATTGCGTTGTAAACGGCGTTGGCGATGGCACCCGGTGTTGGGATACATGGTGGTTCACCAACGCCTGTAACCCTGCGGTGTGTATCGAAAACGATGGATTTAATCTCAGGGATCTCAAGGGTTCCGGGGACTTTGTAGTCCTCAAGGTTTGCGTTGAGCATCCGTCCGGTGTATGGATCCATGAATCGCTCTTCGAGTATTGCTTGACCTAATCCCATGATGACGCCACCATTAATCTGGCTCTCCGTGGTCAGACGGTTAATTGCCAGTCCGCAATCTTGAACAGCGACAATTTTGATGACTCTGAGAGCACCGGTCTCAGTATCGACTTCAACTTCAGCGAACTGCGTGCCAGCTGCGCCATTTTGGCGAAGCTCTTCATCCCAATGTCCACCTTCACTGATGCTTTCCATACCGAGTTGTCCAGTTGCCTGTTCCCATGTGATCGTCTTTGTTCTATCGGAAACGACGTAAATCGTTCCAGTGCCGACGCGGAGATCATCGACAGGTGCCTCAAGCAGAGAAGCGATGCGCTCGAACAATTTCCGTTTTGCCGCTTCAGCTGCGGTTTTAATAACGGGTGCGACAGATGGCGTTGTTTGACTACCGCCGCTACCACCAGAGGGTAGTCCTGGTCCGCTGTCACCAACCTTTACCATGATGTCGGTCGTGTTGAGTCCAAGTTCTTCGGCGACAATAATCGCGATGACAGTACGAACACCGGTACCAATGTCTTGTGTTCCAGTGACTGCTTCGACAGTACCATCGGAATTGATGGTAACGCGTGCTTCTGTGCCGCGTCCACCGCCGCCACCCCATAGACCGCTTCCGACCCCGATACCTCGTTTTTTGATACCTGTGCCGGATCCGGGTACGTTATTGCGGCGATGCCAACCAATTTCTTGGGCACCGAGCGTGTACTGTGCTTGGCGTACTTCGTTTGCATCGTTAATGCGTCGGAACTCTAATGGATTCATCCCAAGTTTTTCGGCGAGTTCATCCATCAGGGAGTCCATGGCGAATGAGGCTTGTGGATGTCCTGGCGCACGCATTGCGCGTTGGTTTCCAGCATTAACAGCGACATTCACTCTTTCAGTGCGCAGGTTTGGGACGTGATAGACGTAAGGTGCTTGGAAACCGGCACCACTACTGATACCGCCTGTGCCGTGTCCCTTCATATCGTAAGCGATGAGACGTCCGTCGCGCGTCGCCCCTGCTCGGACGTTTTGTGTCATTGAGGGACGGTTGCCAGCGACCAGATGCTCGGCTTTACGGGTTAACATTAACTTTACGGCTTTACCGGTGATACGTGCTAATTCAGCAGCGGCGCGTCCTTCTATGCCGGGACCGAATTTACTGCCAAACCCACCGCCCATGTGTTCCGTGATGACTCTGACTTGGTTTGCCGGTAGTTCAAAGTGTTGTGCGAAGTCGTTGCGGGTTCCGAAAACGCCCTGTGTTGATGCCCAAACGGTCAAGTTTTGTTCATCTTCCCATTCGACGACGTGTCCGTGTGTTTCTAAACAGACGTGTGTCTGAACAGGTGTGTGATAGGTGGCTTCTACCTCGACAGCGGCTTCGGCGAATCCTGCTTCGAGGTTGCCGTCTTCTCTGATGTTGGGATCGCTCTGGTTGCCTGCCCAATCCTCTCGGATTTGTGGCGCGCCGTCCGCCATAGCATCTTCTTCCGTGACGACGTGTGGTAACTCCTCCAGCTCGACATGAATGAGCCGAGTTGCGTCTTTGGCGATGTCATCTGTTTCCGCTGCGACAGCGGCAATTTCTTGCCCTTGGTAGCGGAGTTTATTTCCGATTTCAATGAGCGGTATAACTGCTTTAACCCCGGGAAGTGCTTCTGCTTCGCTTGTATCGACACCCATAACGGTTGCGTGTGCGACTTCAGAACGCAAAATGCGTCCGTAAAGCATGCCCGGTCGGTTGATGTCAAAAGTATATTTCGCTTTTCCAGTGACCTTGTCCTTGCCGGACAAACGGTTTATCCGTTTGCCGATAAGGCGCGATTCACTTGCTTCTCCCCATGATGCCATGCTTTTTCCTCCTATAAATGACTGCTCCAATAGGACGACAGCCTGCTGTGTCCTGTCAAATAAGGCAATAGGAATTACATCTTATCTGATGCAGTTTTGACAGCATCAAAAATGAACGGATACGTTCCGCAGCGACACGTGTTGCCAGACAGACCGGTTTTGATTTCTTCAAGGGTCGGTTGTTTGTTCTCGTTCAACAGTGCTGCAGATGAGACGATAAAACCGGGCGTGCAGAATCCGCACATGAGGGCATCGTGTTTGATGAATGCCTCTTGGACCGGGTGCAAGGTGTCTCCGTTTGCTAATCCCTCAACGGTTGTTATCTTCTTGCCTTGGGCATCGATTGCAAGCATCATGCAAGCGTAAACCGACTTGCCGTCTACCATAACGGTGCATCCACCGCATTCGCCTCGGTCGCAAATGAGTTTAGAACCCGTCAAGTCAACATTGTTTCCACTTGTATCGATTCCATCTCGTAAAACTGTCAAGAGTGTTGTGCGCGCTTCAACTTCAACTTCATACATTTTCTCGTTGATATTGAGTTGAATGGTCGCGGTAGAAATAGCGTCGCCCGCTTGGGCTTCAGCGGCATTTTCGCTGCCAATGAGGACGCTGGGTACGACGGTCGCGGCAACGGTACCGGTGCCTACACCCTTCAAGAAGCTCCGGCGCGAGATGCTTGTACCCTGTTTTTTTTCTTTATCCGACATGCGTTGCCTCCTTCAATCGTGCGAATGTAAAACAAAGGCAAATTGTGCTTTCATATCACAATTTGGATTAAAATTGTA
>VXZL01000253.1 GCA_009845505.1 Candidatus Poribacteria bacterium
GGGCAGTTGCCGCAGCGATCGGACAGAGCGGTGCAGACATCGCGAATCCACGCACGGACGTTGACGGTAACGGCGAAGTGGATGTGACCGACCTGATTCTCGTCTTGGGTAACCTTGACGACGATGTCGCGGCACCGGCAATTGATGTGGATGTGAAGGCACTTGACATCGACTTCGATCGTGTGCAGGAGCAGGTCGAGGTGTTGTTGGCATCGGGGGATGCGTCGATCGCAGCGCAGCGTGCATTGTTGTATCTGCAACATCTGTTGGCAAACGCACGTCCGGACGAGACCGTCTTGTTGGCAAACTATCCGAACCCGTTCAACCCGGAGACGTGGATCCCGTATCACTTGGCAGAAAGTGCTGATGTGAAAATCAGCATCTACGATGCACAAGGCGTGTTGGTGCGTGCGTTGACCGTGGGTCATCAATCGACAGGATACTATACATCTCGGAGTCGTGCGGCGTATTGGGACGGTCGGAACGCACTTGGTGAACGCGTGGCGAGTGGAATCTATTTCTACCAGTTGGAAACCGATGAAATGTCGCCGCTGCGGAAGATGGTGATTTTGAAATAGCAAATAGCCGTCAGGGGTCAGGGCGGATTGCTACGCAATCCTTTCAGCGATCAGAAAGATAGGCGGCAACCCCAAGGGTTGCCCCTACGCAACGGTGGGTATCCACGAAGGTAGGCACAAGACCTACCCCTACTTTATAACGCTTGCGTCTTTGCTGATGGCTGACGGCTGAAAGCGAAACGAAGTGAAGCGTGCTGACGGCTGACCGCTAATCCCACACGTCCTGGGATGACGCTAAACTCACCCTGTCTTTTTAGGACGACATTAACCTCCTAAATTCAAACTAAATGCTGGCGGTCAGGGGGCCATGCGCGCAACGCGCGGAACTGACCAAACCGAATGTAGCGATGGGAACCGTCGACACTCTCATCGCTACGTTTTATTAAAGACCTGGGACGACACTGCCAATGGACGCGGTTCACAACGGATAACAGCCAACCGGCAAAGGCGGCTGAAGAGGAGGGGAAGATGCGTAGTAATTCAAAAGGCAGGATTCTCGCAGCCTGTGAGATGTCTTTCAAGGGGCGGAGCAATGCTGAGATTGCGTCCCACTTCAAGGTCACAGATTCGACGGTGTCTCGTTGGCGGCGGCTCGAGCTCTGGATTGATTTTGAAAAAGAGTTGGTTGCTGCGTATAAGGCGGCAGCCCTTCAGAAACACCAAGGCACCGATGCGGACACCGAACCGGCGTAACTCCTAAAAAAATCCTTGCTCGCCTTTTGTATCCGTGCTAAATTAACCCCATGCGAGTCTTTATCCAAATTGGACACGGGATCATCGGTGCCGCCGTTATCTCATTCCTCTGTATCTGGCAAGCAGGCAGCTTCGGTGAAGCGAGACACACCCTCAGCATCATCGGTGCTATCGCTATTGTCATCGCTAGTCTCTATATCCTCCGAAGTCGCTGGATCCGATGGGGAAACCGACAAACGTGGTTAAAATACCACCAACGACTTGCCTCATTAGGCTTGTGCCTTGTGCTGCTGCATTCGGCGTTCCAACCACTTGTATGGCACTCATGGCTTACTTTTATACTCGCCCTCTTGAATTTAGGCACCGGTGTCGCTGTGAGTCTCACCGCGCGTAGGACGCGACAGATACTCCTCCGATGCCATCTCATCTTGGCACCTGTGCTGCTTGTCGGTATCGTTTTCCACGGTCAGAAAAAACTCGAACACGACGAATTCCTCCCACTCACCGATGTTCATGACGTGCCTTGCGCCAGATGTCATACATCCGAACCCCTGATCTTCCACCTTGATTTGGTGCTTCACCCAGGAGTGGATACCGAACTGGATACCTCAGAAACCGTGCCTGATGATTTACACTGGTGGCTCTTACAGAATGAATCCAGAGTGTCGGAGACAGCTCCCGTTGCCGTCAAAGAAATAGGGAACGCTTGGACAATTACAGACCCTGAGAAGAACCGCACCTATCATGCACGAAAAGTAGAAGATAAAATCGCTATCTACGCCGATAATTTCTATCACAGCTATACCTGCCTCAAATGCCACGTGCATAACACAGAAGAAATTCAGTTAGCGCATGAGCTCCACGGTGTCACCGAAGCCCATAGGTGCTTCGTCTGCCACCAGGCCGAAATTGATGGCACGCGTTATGGACGACAACGTTTCGATTGGGAATACGCGCCGCACCGGTAAGCTGTAAAAAATGCCAAACAGAGATGTCAGCCTTCGCGCTGTGCTGCTTTCACTCCTCATCACCATTCCGAACTCTTACTGGCTCATGATTAACTGGGGTCCCAGTGGTTATGGCACCGGTCAGAGTTTTCCCACTGTCACGACCGTCTATTTCAATGTTATTTTTGTTATCCTCATCTTAATGGCGTTCAACCCACTACTCCGGACAATCCGAAAGGGTTCGAGTTTCACCGACGCGGAGTTGATGGTGATTTATCTGCTCGTCTCCATCGCTTCTTCTATTGCCGGACACGATACACTCCAGATATTGTGGCCCCTGCTCGCCTATCCGATCTGGTTTGCGAGTCCAGAGAACGAATGGGGTGAGTTATTTCATCAGCACATGCCGGATTGGCTCACTATCAAAGATAGAGGAGTGTTAGTCAGTTTTTATCAGGGGGATTCATCGCTTCACACTGCGGAACACCTACAACTCTGGATGACTCCTGTGCTTTGGTGGTCTGCGCTCGTTATTGTGCTAACCTGTATGATGCTCTGTGTCACGATCCTCATCCGACACCAGTGGGTGAACCACGAGAAGTTGAGTTATCCAGTCATTCAGATTCCACTGCAGCTGACAGAAAATGGCGGGAATACGCTTTTGAGAAACCGGTTATTTTTGCTGGCTGCTGTACTTGCCGGTGGTATGAATATCCTCAATGGGCTGCACTTCCTATTTCCAGTCGTGCCGGGGTTAGGTGGGAAGCTTTACAACTTCGGGCAATACTTCCAGACAAAACCGCTGAACGCCATCGGAAGACTACCGATTGCTGTCTATCCGTTTGCGGTTGGAATGAGTTTTTTCATACCCTTGGAACTCTCATTCTCTATCTGGTTTTTCTATCTCTTCCACAAAATGACGCGCGTATGGGGAACGATGGCGGGCATCGGTCATCTACCGGGGTTCCCATTTCTTGATGCGCAATCGTTCGGTGCTTGGTTCTGTTTAGGTATTTCCGCTGTATGGCTCACCCGGAAATTCATCGTGCAACAAATAAAGAACGCCTTCTGGGGTGGCAATGGACAGAAAGAGACAACGGGAACGCCTGCAACACACACGCGATATGCTATAATCGGCTTGATAGTGGGTAGTATTTTTGTCCTTTATTTTTTTAAAAGCACAGGCGCACCTATCTTCAGCATCTTCGGTTACTTCGTACTCTTTTTCGCATTAGCGATTGCGATTACGCGCATCCGTGCGGAAGTCGGACCGCCTGCGCACGACGTACCGTGGCGACCCGATAAAGTCCTCGTCTCCTTCTTGGGCACACGCCGCATCGGTGCTGAAGGATTGACGACCTTTAGTATGTTTCACGGCTTTAACCGTTCCTATCGTTGCCATCCAATGCCAATTATGTTAGAGGGGTTCAAGGTGGCACAGTTGCGCGGGTTGTCGCATAACCGATTTATTATTGCTGTGATTTTGGTAACCGTCGTTGCGACGATTTCATCGGCGTGGGCATACTACGCCCAAGGTTATCATTACGGTGCTGCAGTCTACGGTGAGCAGGGACAGTGCCGCTGGACTTACGAGCAATTGAAGCAGTGGCTCATTAACCCACAATCCATAGATGTCGGTGCTGTCTCCGCTTCTGGCGGCGCGGTTGCCTTGACGACACTTCTCATGATGCTACGCCGTCGGTTTATCTGGTGGCCCTTTCACCCCGCAGGCTATGCGCTGTCGCTGAGTTTCTGGAACACGAGTTGGTATTGGTTTTCGATCTTCTTATCGTGGGGGATGAAAGCGATTCTCTTTCAGGCGGGAGGTTTGCGTACGTATCGGCGTGCGATGCCGTTCTTTATCGGATTGGTTATTGGTGATTTCGTCGTCGGTGCGATTTGGACATTAATCGGTATCGCTTTGGAACGTCCGATGTACCGGTTTATGTTTTAAAAGGAGGTATTTATGAAACTCAGCTGTCTCCCCGTCTCTCTTTATGACGACATCTTTTCTGGAAAAAGCAGCGTTGCTAACTGGATTCAATTCGGCGCGGAATTAGGGTTAGATGCTGTCGATTTCAGCATCAAATTCTTCCCAGAACGCGATGCAGCGACATTGAATCACACGATCACCGCGCTGGAAAAGTTTGATGTCCGTCCGTGCATGCTCGCCTGCTACTCCGACTTCACACATCCCGATCCAACCCAACGCCAGCAAGAGTTAGTCAATCTAAAGGCAGACATTGAATTAGCAAAGACGTTAGGAGCAAAATTCATTCGTGTGACCGCAGGACAAAACCATCCGGGTGTCGAACGCACATCTGGAGTTGAGTGGGTAATAGACGGATTCCGTCGCGCACTTGACACAGCCGAAAGCCACGGTATCACCCTCGCCTACGAGAATCATACCAAAGGCGCGCCTTGGGATTATTGGGACTTCTCACAACCGACAGAGATTTTTTTAGAGATCCTGAATGCCCTCTCGGACACGCCGCTTGGTGTCTGTTTCGACACAGCAAACCCACTCGTTCTCAATGAAGATGTTTTGGCACTTTTGGACGAAGTCGTTGCGCGCGTCGTTGTGCTTCATATCTTTGATATGCGTGAAGCAGGAAAGTTCGAGGCGGTTCGGGTTGGCACGGGTGCCTCACCGATTCCAGAGGTCTTCTCTCGTATGAGACGGGCGGGTTATGACGGCTGGCTTAGCATCGAAGAAGCCAGCCGTTTAGGAAAAGAAGGTTTTACAGAATCCATCGCGTTTGTTCGAGAGGCGTGGCAACGGGCACTATCCGCGTGACGGTTCATTCATCCGTTCCCGGGCTTGGCGCGAGAGTTCAGCCAAGTGCCCATCGTTTGCCCTGACCTGTTCGAGGTGTATCCACCGTTCGGGCGTTGCCGTACGTGTCATCTTCTCGCCATACTTCCGGTCAATCCAGAACCGTGCAGAGCCACCTATATAGGCTTGCAACGCATCTAACTTGTCATTAGGATACCGTTGACACAGGTTCATGGTGAACATCCGTCGGCGGATTCCACCACCGAAAGCAGCGTGTTTTGTGTTATGATTGAACAGCACCAAATCGCCCGGAGTTGTCTCAAAAACCGTTGCTGGCACATCCCGTCCATGTATTTCCCAGAGTTCTTGGCTCTTGCCAACCTGCTTTGAGAGTCCATCGGCATAGTTATCGCCGAATAGGTGACTACCGGGAATGACGCGAAGTGCCCCCGTATCGCGCGTCAGCGGATCGAGATAGAATGCAATTTTTATATGCATCGGGTCTTCTAACTTATGTCCGCCGTCCGAGTGCCATCCTGTATCGCCGACATAGAAATTACCGTCGCTGCCCATATAGTTGAAGTCGTCACCGAGCAACGTCTTCGCGATGGCGAGGATCCTCGGATCGTCCAGTAGTGAGCACAATTCTTCGTGTTGATCGATGAACGGGACGATACAGGAACGGGCAGTCCCTTCATGTGGTTTACCGTCATGACCGCCACCTCTCTCCCGCCAGACGGCTTCAAAAGCATCTTGAATCGCTGCGATCCGGTCTGCCATCAGTTGTGGAAAACTGAGGTAACCGAACGTCTTGAAAAAATTAATTTCCGAATCGGTGA
Organism: Candidatus Poribacteria bacterium; assembly: GCA_009845505.1. Taxonomy (GTDB): domain Bacteria; phylum Poribacteria; class WGA-4E; order WGA-4E; family WGA-3G; genus WGA-3G. The sequence goes on from VXZL01000253.1 coordinate 5,834, forward strand.
CAGTGAAATCGTGCTGATTCATTGCTACATCCTCCAAGTAGACCAGTAGGAAACAGAAAACAACGCATCACATTTTGTTTCCTGAATCGCAGAGAACTGGATATTGATACCGTATCATATCACATCTGTATTTAATTTTGCAATCCAGTCTTCTGCCAAAAAAATTTGCCAAATTCGTCAAATTAATGCTACTATTATCTTAGACTTTCACCGACGCAAGGTTGTAAATGATTATCAATTCCAAATCTTTTCCTGCCTATTTCGCTCTCTTTAAGGTAACGTTCCGCCAGATGTTCTGGAGTCGTCGAACCGCATTAATTCTGCTCGGATGCCTGCTACCGATTGTCATTGCCCTCGTCTTTCGGTTTATCGTACGAAGCGGTGGAGTGGCGAATCGGTTCATTCCACAGATAACCCTTATTTTGTACGGACTCTTAGTGAACCTGTGTGCGATTTTTTATGGAACCGCTATTATCTCCGATGAGATTGATGGCAAAGGCTTGACGTATCTCCAGATGCGTCCGCTCCGTAAATCGGCAATTCTCCTTAGTAAGTTCGTAGCCTATTTCTTTGGCACTATTGCCCTCATTGCTGTATCACACCTGATTCTGACAGGCGTTATGGTAACACATCCGAGACTCGACAAAAGTGTGTTGTTTCAGTTTGGGATGAGTTTGCGGTACACAGCCTCGTTGACGTTGGCGTTGTTAGTTTACGGGGCACTCGCAGCCGTTTTAGCAGCAAAGTTTAAGAATCCCGTCCTCTGGGGATTAATATTCGTGATGGGTTGGGAAAGAATTGCCTCAAGCCCGTTAATGACAGTGGGAATTAAGCGATTATCTATATCCCACTACCTTTTTGTCCTATTTCCGAGTTACAAACTACCGCGAAGCCAACTTAATGCGTTCTTAGGGAGTTCACCGCCCCCAGCATGGGTGGCACTTTTGGTTATTTGTTTGTTGACGGTAGTGTTCCTGTATTTCGCTATTAGAATCTTTAGGGAGCGCGAATACTTGATGTAACTCGGATTTCGACGAGACATCGCGAGGCATAGAAGAAATTGACAAACCAGACGCGAGATTATCACGTCCAAGAAGATCAGCACAGCACCCGCTTGGACAGATTTCTAATCCGTACAACTGAAGGGGTCTCTCGGACTTACCTCCAGAAACTGATTCGCGCGGGTGAAGTCACTGTCAACGACAAAATTACCAAACAACCGAGTTATCAGCTTCAAGACGGGGACCGAGTCTGTTTGACGTTTCCTGCCCCGCGTCCTTTGGATACCCTACAGCCTGAGAAGGTCGCACTTGATATCCTTCACGAGGATAGCCACTTGATTGTTTTGAACAAACCCGCAGGAATGCTCGTTCATCCGGCAAATGGGGTGAATGTCGGAACGCTTGTCAACGCGCTCCTCGCGCACTGTCGGGCAGACCTGTCCGGTATTGGTGGAGTGGAGAGACCAGGGATTGTTCACAGGTTGGACAAGGATACCTCGGGAATTCTGGTTGTTGCGAAAACGGATGTTGTACATCGCGGGCTCGCCGTTCAGTTTGAGAAGCATAGTATTACCCGGCAGTACGTCGCTGTCGTCTGTGGTACACCTACCAAAACTGCTGGCACGATAGATGCTCAGATTGTTCGGAGTCGACGGGACCGGCGACGGATGACAACGATTGAAACCGGCGGACGACATGCCGTCACGCACTACGAAATTTTGGAAGCGTATCCGAAGTTTGCATTTATGCAGCTCAGGTTAGAAACTGGACGACTCCATCAGATTCGTGTGCATCTGCAACATATCGGTCATCCGGTAGCCGGGGATGCAATTTATGGTGGAGAACAGCGTGCCTTAAACGATGCAGATACGGTTGAACTGCGACAAGTGCTTGTTCTCCTAAAACGGCAAGCGTTGCATGCCAGGCTTCTCGGTTTTGTGCATCCCGCTACAAGCGAAAATTTAACCTTTTCAGCACCGATGCCGAAAGATATGCAGCGGGTCGTTGGTGCTTTGAGGCGAGCAGCATCAGGGTTGTACCAATCGTGATAAAAAAGTAGGACTTGCCGTGTTCCTGCTATATATGCTATCCTAATAGAAAAGGAGGGGTTCTAATGTCAGATCAAGATTTTAGGGAACGTGTCCTATCTGCCTTAGAGCGGTTGGAGCGGAAAACTGATCAGCTTCAGCAGAGATCTGATCAGCAATATGAACGGTTGGAACAGAAAGTTGATCAGCAATATGAACGGCTGGAACAGAAAGTTGATCAGAAATTTGAGTCTCTGGAAACCCGTATGGGACTTTTGGAGCAAGGGGTCGGTTGGATCCGAGGAAAAATGGAAGGGAAGTTAGAAGCGGGGGCGACTTTATGGAGTCGGATAGCAGTGGGGACCGCAATCGTTTCTGCAATAATTGCATTGTTCGCACTGTTCAGGGGAATGTAGAAAAGGAATCTATCTATGGAGTATGTCAATTTTGGAAAGGTGGGGGTTAAAGTGAGCCCGCTCGCGTTAGGCTTAGGACTCAGAGGACAAGGCGATGCCGATGCCGCCCACAGACTCATTGAGCACGCCATTGACTCGGGTATCAACCTCATCGACTGCGCTAACATCTATGGACTGATGGACGATCGCGCCAACGTTGGTCGTTCTGAGGAGATCCTTGGTAAAGCGATTCGAGGGAAACGTGATGATGTTGTGATTACGTCAAAGGTTTTCAGTCAGATGGGTCCGGGTCCGAACGATACTGGCTTGTCGCGCTACCATATCATGCGTGAGGTTGAACGTTCCTTGAAGCGACTCAATACCGACCATATTGATGTCTACCTCATTCACGCCTATGATGAGACAACGCCACAGGAAGAGACGATTCGGGCATTAGACGATCTGGTACGTTCGGGTAAGACGCGTTATATCGGTTGCTGTAATCATCAGGCGTGGCAGGCGTGTAAGGCACTCTGGATCGCCGATAGCATCAACGCAACGCCTTATATGTGCATCCAGAATATGTATAACCTTCTGAATCGGGATTTGGAGACGGAGATGTTCGGTCTGGTCCGTGAGGAAGGGTTAGGGGTCATGTGTTACAGTCCGTTAGCGGTCGGTCTGTTGAGCGGGGTCTATTCTCCTGATGAACCACCACCGCCTGGCACTCTATGGGCAGCACGCCAAGATGAGTTTTCACAGCGGATGAGTGGTGCAACCGGACAGGTAATTTCAACCCTCAAGCGATTGGCAGCCGAATTGGGCAAAACACCAGCACAACTCGCCGTGGCGTGGGTGCTTTCACATCCAGAAGTCACCATCGCCATCAGTGGCAGCGACACAATTGAACAACTCGATGATACACTCAGCGGTGTCGGTTGGGAACTCGATTCAGCCGTTCGCGAAGAGTTAGATGAGGTTTCTCGCTCGTTTGTCCGTCTCATCGCACCGCCAGCTTAACCCTAAACTATAGAAAATAAAAAAGGCGAATCATCGGATCCGCCTCTGTATTTTGCTGGTGAGGTTTCGTTGGTTCGTAGTAGGGCAATTCATTGCCCGTTAGCGAATCCTTGAAATCCTTGAACCCCGGTGTAGACAACTAATTGCCAACCGCCAATCGCCAAATTACAATTTCTGATAACGTTCCTACTTGTCGCCTGCAGCAGCGGCTTGACGTTCCAGTTCGGTTTGCCACCCAACCACTTTCCCCGATTTGATTTGCTCGATGTCAAATCCAGCGTATCGATCTTCAAGGGTCTCACCGAGTTTATATCTTGCAGCCCAACGCTCCCAAGCAGTCTTCATCCATTCATGCGGAAGTGCGTCCCGGACGGCGGGATCGAGCATCCATGCGAACCGTGCATCGGAGACCGTCGGTTCTTCGTCAGAGGGCCCGCCCCACTTCGACCATCCGATTGCCAACGTATTGCGCTCACGTTCAGGCACACAGTGTCCTGTGTGGATTGTCACGCCATTACGGATGAGTGCTTGACCTGGCTTGAGACGGATGGCGACTTGCCCAGGCAACGGATCCTCACCGTTCCAACTCGGTGTATATGGCACACCTTGATCCTTCATGGATTTCGGCAGTAACACGTCGTGTTCAAGAGGTGTCCGCCATCGATGATGACTTCCCGGAATGAGTTCGTGGCATTCGTCGTCTGTCAGTGCGAGAAACATACTCACGCCGTTGCGTTCGGTGATAGACTTCTCATTGTTTTCCTGAATCTCTTTCCAGCGGATCCGCTCGACTTCCTCGGAATAGGCTTCAGGTCCCTCCCCACGGTCGGCTTCTTGTGAGTGGTAACTTTTCCCTGTACCCCACCATGTGGTGTCCCGATGCCACCCAAGTCTATTCTCTTTCTTACGGGGATTACACCAGAGGAGGATGTTCGTCATTACGAGGTCTTCAGGCTTCGCGCCCGTCCACGATTCGACGAAACCCGTGAAATCAGGGGATCCGTAAAACTCAGCGAAAACCGATTCATTGAAAGCCGGATGAATTAAGCCTCGAATTGCCCAAGGTTCATTCTCACCTGCCCGATGGACGTATCCCTTTGAGCAGTCGATGACATCGTAGACGTTCACTGGCGCGCACGCTTGCGTAACCCGACGACCTGCTTCTCGTAGGATTGGAATCCACGGGTTGCCAACAAAATCGTCGATAATGACGAAACCGTGTTCCCGCAAATGTGCTAACCTTTCAGGGGTCGGTCCAGGTGCTGAGAGTTCAGGTTTAAAATCAGCAAAAGCCGGAGCGCGATAAACCTCCGTCGATGCTTGATTGTTATCCATTGTGATGCCTCCTTTGCGCTTTCTGGAACTTGTGTCGAAACTTGAGGTTATACTTTCACATATCTTTACAAATTTGTCAAGAATTACGATAAGGCGCGTCGCATTTGGGCGAGTACGCCGCAAAATCGCACGACTGCAAACCGATCTGTTTGTAGT
>VXZL01000575.1 GCA_009845505.1 Candidatus Poribacteria bacterium
ACACACCCCTAAATTGCATGTATAATTAAAGTAAAAAAACGGAGTATGTATTTCTATGGAACTTTATGAAGCCGTCAGTCCACTGGATTTTAGATACTATGGCGGGGATCCGGATTTTATGAAACGGTTATTGCCCTACGTCTCTGAAGCAGGATACGTCACGTATCAGGCACAGGTGGAGGCGGCACTGGTACGGACCTTGGCAAACTATGGTGTCTGTTCGTCAGCGATCGCTGATGAGGTGGAAGCGGCGGTCGATCTTGTGACGGCGGAAGAGGTCTACGAGGAACAGTCCCGCATTCGGCACAATATTCGTTCGCTCGTTAATGTAATTCGGCGGAAAATTAGTCCCGACGCGCGCCCTTATGTCCATCTATTTGCGACTTCTGCGGACATCTTGGATACGGCGACCTCCTTGCGGTTCAAGGCATTAACAGAAAATGTGATTATTCCTGACCTTGTTGTGCTGGAACAGCAACTGATTGCGTTGGCGCGTGAACATGCGGAAACGGTGCAAATCGGTAGGACACACGGACAACACGCTGAACCGACAACGTTCGGTTATTCATTGGCACTTTATGTGAGTCGTCTGGGTACAAGGATTGAGAAGATTCACGAGGCGGGTCAAAATCTGCGTGGACAATTCTCAGGGGCGGTCGGTGCGTTTAACGGTCTCACGCTCATCCATGAACACCCGGAACGGATTGAGGCGGACTTCCTCGCACTGCTCGGTTTGAAACCCTCTGATACACACACGTCAACGCAGTGTGTGGAACCCGAGTTTATCTCTGACTTGGCATATCACGTCACGGCGGCGTACACGGTGCTTGCGAACTTTGCAGACGATATGCGACATCTCTATCGTACTGAAATCGCTGAGGTTGGCAGGAAATATAACCCGCAACTGGTAGGGTCATCGACGATGCCCCACAAGGTGAATCCGGAGACCTACGAGAATATCAAGAGTTTGTGGAAGGCGTTTGTGCCACGCATGCAGACGGTTTTCATGGATAGCATTTTGGAACATCAACGCGATCTGACGAATTCAGCATCAAGTCGCTTTTTGACGGAGTTGTTTACGGCGTTTGATTACGCGATCTATCGGCTTCGGCGTGCCTTGGACGAGATGGATGTGAAGGCGGATAACATGCGGCGCAATCTCGCGCTGAGCGCGGAGGACACGATCGCCGAGCCTATCTATCTGTTGATGGCATATTACGGGTTTCCCGATGCATACGACCATACCCGGAAGTTAATCGGACAGGTGCATGAGACTGGTAAGAGCCTGACTGCACTGCTGTGGGAAGATGAGACGTTTCGCCCGTTCCTTGATCAGCTGACGGAGCCGCAGCGTGAGGCACTCCGGGATCCGACGAATTACATCGGTGCTTCGGTGCGGTTGACCCACGCGACGTGTGATGAATGGGAAGAACGGATTTCTAAGATGGTTGTTGGTTAATAGTTGTTGGTTGTTGGTTAAACCATGTTTGATATTACCTATTTAGGACGACGGTGCTTTCGTTTTATCAGACGCTATCCACGCACGTTCACAATAATTGGCTTTCTGCTAATTTTTTGTATCGGTATTCGGGTCGGACAGACGGTTCGGTTCAACAGCGTAACGGATTATTTCCGCTCCTTTATGGATCGTGAACGGAATGATGTAACCAAATCGGTTGCACAAGGCATTAGCTACCGGCAGATATTGGACAAAGGCGTGCTGACGAACATCCTTTCGGTCTCACCGGATGCTGTTGAGATTCGTCCGTATCGAGCGTTGAGTGCGGGGATTGGCACGGAATCGCTGGTATCGCTTGCGCGGCGGCACAAGGCGTTGGCTGCGATAAATGGCGGTTTCTTTGAGATGGCGGGGACGTTTCGTGGCGAGTCTGTCGGTGCGTTGAAGATTGACGGTGAATGGGTGAGTGAACCGGAGCAAGGGAGAGCGGTGATTGGACTCCGAACTGTTGAGGGAAACATTGAAGCGTACATTGACCGGATTGCTCTCCGACAGGAATTGGTGTTGCCGAGTAGCGAGACATTGCCAATTGACGGGACGAATCGGAGTCGTGGTAGGAATGAGTTAGTACTTTACCGTCCGCACTTTCACGCTGTGACGTTGACGACCCCCGATGGTGTGGAAGTTGTTGTGAGGGATGGTGAGGTGACCGACATTCGTAATAGAGAGGGGAGTTCGCGCATTCCTGCTGACGGCTATGTTTTATCCGCAAGTGGTAGGCGGAGCAGGGATCTATTGGCACATATCGCAGAAGGTGATGGGGTTCAGATTCGTGAGACCATCATCCCTGAACGCGTTGGAGACAGCAATTTGTGGGCAAGTTTCACGCATATTATTGGTGGGGGTCCGTTGCTACTCCAAGACGGGATGGCATCCGTTACGAAAGCGTACGAGCGCGAAGGATTTGATCAGGCATTCCACAGTTTTTGGCATCCACGCACGGCGATCGGTAAAAAGGCAGATGGTACGCTGCTGTTTGTGACGATAACGGCGGCGGAGGCAGGTGTCCGACGTGGTGTTAAGTTACCACGGCTTGCGGAACTCTTTCTGGGATGGGGTGCGACGGACGCGCTTAATCTTGATGGCGGCAACTCATCAATGTTGGTGATTCGAGACAAAGTTGTAAGTGTCAAGCAGACGGATTCTGAGCGTGCGAGGCCAAGTGCCAGGTCGGCACCGCGAAGGGCGGGGGCAGAGAGAAACGCGAGAACTGCCCGTGGTAACCGTCGAATTCGCCCGATGCCGAGACAGCAGGGACGCGCAATCTCAGATGCTATCTTGATTTTTTCACGGTTTTAGGTTATCTTGAAATTTGGGCAACCTATGGACAGATGATTCATAATAGGTTTATTGAAATACGACTTGATGTGCTCTACATTTCATGTGGGTAATTTTTGTTTTTCTTCATAATTTTTGTCAGATATGTTATCATCCTTACAGTTGATTCAGAATGCAGTGCCAATAGGTTTATTGTTGGTTCCTGTAACATCATTTGACCACTATCTGTAAAGGAGAGTCTAAACCATGAAAAGAAAAGTGTGGATCAATAGATTGATTCTTATTCTTATTAGTGCGTGCGTGTTTATCGTCGGAATTTACACTCCCGCAGCTCACGAGGAGAGTGATGACTGTTTTTGGATGATTGTAATCGTGAATATTGAGCACTATAGTTACTATTCCTGCTCCCAAAACTCAGTATGTCAAGTGTTCTACGATGGTAGTACATTTGCAGCAATAGAGTTCTGCGCGGTACATGAGAGTACCCCTAGTGATTACTACGAGTTCTGGTATCAGGGCGATTTGGGTACTAGTTGCTATCATCACTAATGCCTTGTTCAATGATAACTGAACAAGGCTATCCATTTTACTCTCATGCTTATCTTAATTGTATCCCAACAATTCAGAGGCATTTAGTTTTCCAATAATTTAGGTCCGGAAGCCCGAACTTGTTTGGGAAAAGTGCACTGCCCCGAACAAGTTCGGGCTTCCATTCACAATTAACCTGCACACAGGTAAACTTATCTCTTAAAACTAAATAGCCCTACCAACAATTAGAATGAACTTGACAAGGAATGGATAGTTTTGGTAATTTACTGCAAGACATTTCCTAGCATCTCGAATCGAAAAATTGAAAAATTAGAGGAACCAGAAATGTTAACCAAAAGGAAAACAACTGACGAAAAGACCCTTCGCCTCTCACGACGCTCTTTTTTCAAAGGTTCGGTTGGGCTTGCTGCTTCTGCGCTTGCGGCGGGTGGATTAATTCTGCCTGCGGACGCACAATGGGGTTTCCGAGAATATATTCCTTATGACGCGGCACGAGACGTTCATTACGGCACGCGATATGGCGTGATTGAACATCACTATCCTGAGATGAATCCGACGGGTGAGAAATTTACGTTTGTGCGACTTAAGTATCCGGGTGGCGATTGGTACACGAACATCGTTAACTATTACCGGTGGCAATCGGATTTGAAGTTTACGGAGATTCTCGCTGAGAATACGACAATCGATGTTGAGGTACGTGAGAATCCACAATATGTTGATATTGACGATGAAGGATTATTCGCCTATCCGTTCCTATACATGACTGGACACAGCGGGATTCGACTCTCTACGGAACAGGTTCGTAAATTACGGGATTACTTTGAACGCGGCGGTTTCCTCCACGTCGAAGATTGCGATGCACGCTGGAATAACTATCGCGGGGGTTTACGCCCGTATATCTATGAGATGGTTCGGCAGGTATATCCAGAAAAGAAGTTTGAACGTTTGGATATGAGCCATCCGATTTATCATACGCTCTATGAACATGATGAATACCTTGGTGGTGACAAACGCATTCCAGATATATCTGATTATGACGAGGCTATTATGGATGACGATCGCGTGGTTATCTATTTCTGTCCGAGCGATTTGAATTGTGCGTGGGAAGGTAGACCGTGTGAGCCGGGTGGCGAGGAACAACGGACGTGGGCATTTAAACAGGGAATAAACGTTGTTGCGTATGCGTTGACGCGGTAATTGTAAAATCTACCCTAAAGAAGAACGAGGGGAAAATTATGAAAAAGAATTTTAGGGCATTTCGCCAAGGCTTTTTTACTTTCCAGAACAGGTTTTTGGAAACTTGGAAGGTACGCCGAAAATGTCTGTTGCTTTGTCTTGTGACGTTACTTATTTTTCTTGCCCCATACGCGAAGGCGCAAGAACTGTTTTCAGATGCAGTCGGTCCTGTGAGAGTTCAAGAGGTAACGGTAGTGACCCCGTTGGTAGTGCCATACATCACATGGGGTGGGGAAGCAGCACTCTTCCACGCCAATGGTGGACTAACGACGCGTCCGGGTACGATTATGGCGGAACTCGGAATGAATATCAAATTGGTTCCGGGCGACAATTTCCAGCAACAGGTCCGCGACTATCTTTCAGGCAAATCCCCGTTTCTGCGTGGCACGTTTAGGATGATAGTGCAGGCGAGTGAAGCCATAGGAAAAGATGCGCGCACAAAACCGGTCGTTTTTGGGCAGCTCACCTGGTCGGCGGGGGATCATTTCGTTGGACGCTCTAACATCCGGAAGATTTCTGACCTCAGGGGCAAAAAGATCGCTATCCAAAAGGGTGGTCCCCACGTAGGGATGCTCTATGATATGCTGAAAACTGCCCGGCTTTCAAAGTCAAATGTGACAATTGTTTGGGTAGACGAATTAACAGGTGCCAACGGACCGGCAGAACGCTTCCGCAACGACGCAACTATTGCGGGTTGTTTTGTGATAACGCCTGATATGATTGGATTAACAGGTGGATCTGAGAACACTGGCACAGGTGCTGAAGGCACGGTTAAAGGGGCAAGCGTCGTCGTGAGCACTGCGACACTTTCTCGTTCGATTGCGGATGTCTATGCGTGCCGCAAGGATTTCTACGACGCTTATAAACCGTTTGTTGAACGTTTCTTCGCTGGTTATCTGAAGGGTGCCGAAGAGGTTGTCGCTCTGAAAAAAACATACGAAACGAGTGGTTCCGAAAAGTACACGCAGCTCCTGACGATGATGCAAAACATCTACGGGAAGGAAGTATTGCCCACCCTTGAAGAAGATGCCCACGGCTTAATAGCAGATTGTACGTTCGTTGGGCAACCCGGAAATATTGCTTTCTTCAACGATCCGAGCAACACCATTACCGGTTTTGAAGGCTTTAATAAAGCTGGATTGGATATGGCGGTGAATTGGGGATTTGCGAGACAGAGATACGCGCTAATTCCGTCGGATCTGGATTTTAACGCCTCAACTTTTAAGAATCTGCTCACGACTACCGTGACAGCACCTTCGCAATTGAAACAGACCCGTTTCAAAAAGGAGACAGTGCGCGCTGAAATTGAATCGTTTAATGAAGACGCAGTGCTTGACGAGAAGACGCTCATCTCGTTTACGATTCAATTTAAGGCGAACCAAGATACGTTTAGTGATACTGAATATCGGGAAGAGTTTGACCGAGTTGTTGAATTAGCTTCAAGATATGGGAATGCAGCCATCGCGATCAAAGGACACAGCGATCCGTCTCGAACACTAAGCGTATTGGTTAAAACGGGGCTTCAAACAGGTGTTTTGAAGCGAACAGGGACGCGAGGTAACTACAAATACTTTATGAGTGGCAGGCCTTTTAGTTTGGAAGACACGGCTAATCTGATTCGATTGATTCAAGAAAAGAAGTTTGACGATGGTAGCAGCGTTGAGAGTCCTTATCAAGTGATGCGCGCTGCACTTAAACTCTCTGAACAGCGTGGTCAAGCCGTGAAACAGGCAATTATCACATACGCCCGTCGCAAAAACGCCCGTATCGATCCAGATCAGATTGTGCCGGTCGGTGTCGGGATTAAGGAGCCTGTTATTGCAAAGCCGACGAGTCCGACGGAAGCAGCAGAAAATCGGCGGGTTGAGTTCGCACTGATTAAAGTTTCAGCGGAAGCCGTTGCGGTCTCCGATTTTGATTTTTGACCAGGATTAATGTGATTTCAGTGATTACCAGGATTACGCGGATGAACTGGGAAAAGCAGCCCGGTAATCATGGTCAGATGACTGATAACCGATACCTTACTGAGATAAGAGTTTTTTATGAAATGCGTTATAACTGCCACGTTTGGTGTGCGATTTATTCTCTTATTAAGTCTGTTCATTTTGGGTCTCCAGATTTGTAGTGCGGATGATATTCATAAAGATAACATTGTTGTGATTCTTGATGCTTCGGGTTCAATGCAGGAGAAGTTTAGCGGCGATCAGACGAAATCGAAGATGGAAGCAGCAAAGGCAGCACTTCAAGAAGTCTTAGCGAAAGTTCCGAATGACACGTGGATCGGATTGCTGGTGTTTAGTGGTGCCAATATCCGAAATGAATGGGTGTACCCGTTGGGTGAGAAGGAAACTCAAAAACTGATAGCAGCCATCGACTTACCACAACCCGGGGGCGGCACCCCATTGGGGAAATATATTCGGATCGGGGCAAATCGTCTTCTTGAAGAACGGGCAAAACAGTACAACTATGGAAACTACCGTTTGTTAATTGTCACAGATGGTGAGGCATCGGACGCTGCCCAAGTCGAGCACTATACGCCTGAAATCCTCAATCGGCAGATTCGGGTTGATGTGATAGGCGTTGATATGAAAACCGATCACATGTTGGCACAGGTCGTAGATAGTTACCGCAGAGCAGATAATCCAGGTGAGCTGATGGCGGCAGTGTCGCAGATTCTTGCGGAAACAGGGGATACGGGTCCAGATGCTGACGGAGCAGATGCCTTTGAATATATTGCGCCCCTTTCACCGGAGATTGCTGCCGATTTGATTCAACAGCTCACAACCCCACCAAGCAACACGGCAATCGCTGTGAAGCCCATGGAGACAACAACACCGCAAACAACGACACCACCGAGAAAGGTGCCGACACCGCAGCAGCCTGATGCTGGAAATCGTGGGACCCTATGGTTCGTTATACTTCTGATTGTGTTTTCCGTTATCGGTTTCTTGGCTTTGAGAAATAGGAAATAGGAACTATGGACGCAGACAAGAAAAAACGCATAATCGTCATGGTGGCAAGTTGGCTTGTTATCATCGGCGTAATAGGGATAGCCTATAAGTTCCTCGTTGAACCGTGGATTCGGGGCAACCTTGTCAAAGAGACGAGTACCCAACGTTATGCCCATAACATCAAGGTATCACACGACTCGTTTCCTGGGTATGCGGTACTCCGTTCTCCTGCTGTTCAGAACCTGCTGAACCGTCAAGGGATTAAACTGACGTTCGTTGACGATAAAGCCGATTATGTCGGGAGAGCACGGGCACTGAAAAGCGGTAAGGTTCAGATGGCGGTTTTCACTATTGATGCCTATCTCAAGACGGGTAGCGTTATCGGTGAGTTTCCGGGTTCGATTGTCCTCGTGATTGATGAATCTAAAGGTGCGGATGCCATTGTTGCCCATAAGCGGGGGGTTCCACAGATACCGAGTTTGAGTAATCCGCGGGCGCGTATTGTATTGACCCCGGATTCGCCGAGCGAAACGCTTGCCCGAATTATGATTAACAAGATGAGTCTGCCGAGTCTTCCGCCTTCGTGGGCGGTTGAAACAAACGGTGCTGAAGATGCGTATAAGAAGCTCAAGTCCGCTGATCCAGATGAGCCGTACGCCTACGTCCTCTGGGAGCCTTATGTGACCAAAGCCCTTGCTATTGAAGGTGTGCATCTGCTGTTAGACAGTTCAAAACTAAAGGGTTATATCGTTGATGTGTTAGTTGTTCAGCGCGAATTTTTGGATTCACAACGTGAACTGGTCACACACGTTGTCCAGGCGTATCTCCGAGCGAACTACGATTACAATAACCAACCTGACGGGTTAGCCTCCTTAATTCAAGCAGATGCGAAGCAGTATGGCGATCCACTTAACCGAAACGAGACGGATAAATTAGTTAAGGGTATTGAATGGCGGAACACGGTTGAGAATTACGCACATTTCGGCGTGATACCGGCAACCGAAGCAAAGGGGACCGAGAGACTCGAAGCGATTATCGCTAAGATTACGCAGGTGCTGGTGCAGACGAATTCGGTCGCTGCCGATCCAGTGTCAGGGAATTATGAGCAGCTCTTCTTTGAAGGTATTTTGCGGGCACTTCATCATGATAAATTTCATCCCGGTGTGTTGAATACAAGCGGTACAGATGAGTTAGACGGCATCTTTGTTGGATCAACACCGATGGAACAGGTTCGAGAAGCGGCATCCCTAAATCCACTTTCTGATGCGAACTGGAACGGGCTTGCGCCTGTTGCGGCGATGAAGGTAGAACCCATCCAATTCGGACGCGGGAATGCTCGGATTCTTCCGGGTAGTAAACGTGCGCTGAGAGAGCTCGCTGCAAATTTGAAATCGTTTCCACAGTACTATCTCAGGGTAGTCGGGCATACACGTCAGGAGGGAGATCCGGCAGCGAACCGGGTTCTTGCCTTACAACGTGCCGAGGCAGCCGCAGCATCTCTGAGAAGTTTTGGTATCGCCAGCCATCGTATCCGTGCTATTGCGAGCAACCAGACCTCGTCCCAGATGCGTGGCGCAGCAGCACAAAGCGTTACGTTTGAGCTTCTCGGAAAACCGTATTAGGGTTATAAGTTGTCGGTTAATAGTTATAAGTCAACTACCCCTCGCTAAAGCAAGGGGCTTGTGTCAAACCATCAAACAGCGATAACTGGTTGGGGGTCTTAAACCCGAATGCTTTAGTGGCGGTGTTTCTCGCTTCATAGAGGGTGGTAACCCACCGCTCTCCACGAAGGGCAGCAGCTGCCCTGAAAAGTATGTTTAATGCCGCGTTGTGGTCTCGGTCAAGAGACGAGCCACAATAACCACAATCAAAAGTGCGTATTGCCAGCGAAAGTTTCTTTGGCGATTTCTGACCACAACACGAGCAAGTTTGCGAAGTATCTTTGGGGTTCACTTGGTGGAAGTGGAAACCGTCTCTTTCGGCTATGTTTCCACACCACTCAAAGAATATGCCCCAAGATGCATCAGAGATACTCTTGCTGAGGTGTTTGTTCTTTACCATGTTTGCGATTCTCAAATCTTCTGAAATGAGAACGTTGTTTTTCTGATGATGAAACAGTTTGTAGATGAGTTTCCCAATGAAATCTTTTCGCTTGTTTGCGGTGCGTTCATGATGCAATGCAATCGCATGAACGGCTTTGTACCAACGCTGACTACCTTTCTTGCGACGTGCCATCGTCTGAGAATGCTTATGGAGCAAGCCTTCTGCTTTGCGATACCATCTTGGATTGCCCTCTTTTTCACCGTCAGAAGTCGTCAGATAGTCGGTCGTTCCCATATCAACGGCAATCGCAGCCGTCGGTTCAACTTTCGGGATATCCGGGAGTTCACAAGAGATATGGGCATACCAGCCACTTGCTTTCTTGACAAGTGTAACTTCTTTTGGGTCCCCGACAAAAGGGCGGTGCATTCGTATCTTGACTTCACCGAGTTTCGGGACTTTCAACCTGTCAAGGCGCGTGCCTGTTTCGCGTATCGGATTTTGGCGGACGCGTTCATAAGTGCCTGTCGCTTTATCCTTGACCTTGTGCTTTCGCAAACACCACGTCACAGAACGGACACGCATCTTGAAACGAGGATACCCCTTTTTTGCTACATCCGCTTTACATCGCTTACGGAATGCATCAAAAGCTTTCTCAACACGTTTGAGGGCAGAAACTTGGAAATCTTGAGGCACGGAGCGGAAATCGTCATATTTCTCACGGGCAATCTTCAAAAGTTGTTCCTGGTCATATCGCGAAACAAAACGCCCCTCTGTCTCATGTGCGTGCTTGCGATTGTTGCGCGCCGAGTTCTGAAGTTCACACAAGTGGTCAAACCACGCTAACAATGTTTGTTCCTGTGTTTTCGTAGGATACACAGGATATTTGAAAGTCAATCTCATGGTATATCAGGTATCAGGCGTTTATCCCCTGAACAGTGGGAGGCAAGCACATTGTCAAGCGACAATGCTGTTCATGCTTGCCAACCTGATATCGATATTAAACCACAATTTACTAAAAATGTCAAGTGTTTTTTTTCAAAAAAAAAAACGCTATGGCCTAATTCACGAGGGCGGATTTTCCTCCCCCCACTAAAGTAGGGGGCTTCCAATCCGTTTAATCTGGTGAGAGGTTTCTTTGTAACAATCCGGCTACGTCTGGAG
>VXZL01000688.1 GCA_009845505.1 Candidatus Poribacteria bacterium
GCTCTGAAAAAGGGAGGTGCTGCGCGAGCGTGATTGCTACTAATTCATCTCGCGGTGAAATCCAGAATTCGGTGCTTGCACCACCAATCCATCCGTATTCACGAATTTGAGAGGCAGGTATCCAATCGGTCTGTTGTACTCGAACCGAGACACCCAATCCGAAACCGAGCCCTGCATAACGTGCTTCAGGTTTTTTGTCGAGCGGTACCAAATGCTCCGGTAGATGATTGGAGGTCATCAATTCAACAGACTCGGCTTTCATCAGTCGTTTTCTGTCGAGCGCACCTTTGCATGAGAGCATCAGGCAAAACTTGGAAAAATCGGCAGCGGTAGAGACCAAACCGCCACCGGCGGATAAGAATTTCGGGTTCCGTTTAAAACTGGTTTCGGAGATATGACCGGTTCCACCTTCTGGTGCATCAACAGCCTGCAAGCCTCCCCCGGGTTTTGGACCGTACATCCCAGCGAACTGGTCGATCTTCTCTGACGGAACGTAGAATCCAGTATCCACCATACCCAACGGTTGAAAGATCCGTTCAGCTAAGAACACATCGAAAGACTGACCGGAAATTACCTCAACGAGTCTACCCAAAACATCTGCAGCGATACTATAGTGCCATTTCGATCCGGGTTGATACAACAACGGGATCTTACCGAGCCTCTCAACCATCTCTTGTAGATTGCAGACATGTAAACGGTGCAGACCGACTTCTCGGTAACGTTCATCAATTGCCGTTTTTCCAGCCATATATCGAGCAGCACCGGGCAGTCCGGCAGTATGCCGCATCAGGTCGAGAACTGCCATTTCCCGGTCCACTTCAACGAGTCCGAGTGTCTCAGCATCAGGATCCTTGGTAACCTTTAATCCTCCTAATTCGGGTATATAGACCGAAGCTGGGGCATCCAGTTGTAGTTTTCCGTCCTCATAGAGCATCATTATTGCCACGGCAGCAATTGGTTTGGTCATTGAATAGATGCGGAAGATGGTATCCTTTTGCATCGGTTTAGCCGATTCAATGTCCATCATGCCCTGTGTTTCAAAGTGTGCTATTTTACCGCGTCGCGCCACGACTGTGACCGCACCAGCGAGTCGCTCTTCGTTGATGAACTTCTGTGTAGTCGTAGAGACACACGCAAGCCGTTTTGCTGATAGTCCTACTTCTTGTGGTGCTGCGGTTAGATTCGGATTTAATTCCGTTGTGTTCATTTTTTTAGGTCCCACAAGCGGACTGTGCCGTCTCTACTACCACTTGCGAGTATTGTTCCATCCGGGCTGAAAGCAACACTTTTGATAGATGCTGTATGCCCTTTGATTGTCGTATGTTGTTCACCTGTGCCTGTATCCCAGAGACGGATTATTTGATCTTCACCCCCACTTGCGAGGGTTAATCCATCGGGACTGAAGGCAACAGTAAAAATAACTCCCGTATGTCCAGTGAAAGTTCTGCGTTGTTCACCGATAGCGACATCCCAAAGGCGGAGGGTTTTATCACGACCCCCACTTGCGACTGTTCGTCCATCAGGACTGAAAGCAACACTAAAAACCCAATGGGTATGCCCAGTGAGTGTCTTCAGTTTCTCGCCTGTAGCAGTATTCCACAAGTCGATGGCATTCCCACTATTCCCGCTGGCTAACGTTTCTCCATTGGGACTGAATACAACGCTGAAGACCTTCTCTGCATCTTCTGCAAATGCTTTCAGTCTTTTACCTGTCCGTACATCCCAGAGATAGAGATTGCTGTCCTCACTTCCACTGGCGATTATTTTGCCATCAACACTGAACGCGACAGCATTGACCCAATGTGAAGCACCAGTCGCATTTTCCCGCATTGTCTTGCGTTGTTCACCCGTATTCACATCCCAAAGGCAGATGGTTTCGGGTTCGTGAATCCCTCCCGCAAGCAGCCGTCCGTCGGGACTAAAAGCAACGCTACTGACATCCGCTGTGATATTCTCTCCTATATCGACCCAGAACATCTTTTTTTTTCTCCCTGTGGCAGTATCTGAGAGTTGGATCGTATTGGCATTGTCACTTGCAAGTGTTGTACCGTTAGGACTGAAAGCGATGCTATTGACCCCTCTCTTTGCACCTTCGATGGTAGTACAAAGTAGACGTTGGATGGATTCAGTTTCCATAAGGCGTTCCTTTTCAAAAAGGATTTTGCGGTGATGCGGATTTCAGAATTTTTTCTTTTAAGAATAACATAAAAGTGCCTGAATGTCACAATTTTTAGGCAGTGCGTCCTGTTCGACTACACGAGTGAATTTAGGATTGGGAGCAAGGCACGCATAGTTGGCACATCTCGGAATGTGAAGCCGAACTCCGAGAAATACGTAGATGCTGCGAGTGCCTCCGCAATCAGCGGCTTTTTCTCTAACTCTTTTGAGACCCCCAGGATGAGGGAGACCTCCGTTTGGTCAGCGAGCGTGTTGAGTCTTGCAATGAGATGTCCCTGATGCCATGGATGGAAGAGCTCAATAGCCGTCTCGCCCCCGCTCTTGTGAACGAGTTGATAGTCAGGAAAGCAGTAGAAATCACCTACTAATGGGAGGAATTGGCTTCCCGGGCGGATCTGCCAGTCTTCCGTCTTATTGTGGAGCATTGCCTGAAAGAGTTGAATGTCTTCAGGGATATAAGCGAGAAACTGCTGCGAAATCGGTTGGATACCACACGATTCATCAAGCAACAACCGAGAACGTTGTCTGTTCCGAAATTGGACATCTGCAGTGAGTTCCCATTTGGGTTGATGCAATACGGCAAGGAAAAAGTTCGCCAGATTCATGCCGTACCGCTTTGTTTTGTAAAAGAGGTTCAGCGGACCATCTACCGTAATCTGATACAACTCACCCTCTTTCCTAATTGTAGAGAGAAGTTGGTTAAATCTGAGGTATTTGAATAGTTGACGGAGTTCGGCTGTCATGGAATCGGCGAGTTTTAGGGTCAGGGCATTACAATGAAGGAGGAGTCCTTGGACCTGTGCGGCGTTGTAGCGGTGCAGCAATCGCTCAGCAGAGAGGGTTTTGAAAGTGAGAACGGGCTGATGGTTTGGTAAGTCTGCGTAGAGTTTGGTTGCGAGTTCACCTGCTCCCGTAGGACCGATCTCTGGCGGCAATTCGCCTGCTGTTATCTGTGTTACTTTGTGCTGATAATCGGCATAATCCGTAAACTGCTCTTGTGCAAGCAGGCGACTCGTCTCTGTGAAAAGTTTTTGGCGGAATGCGATGAGTTCTTCGTTGGGGGCAGTGTTAAATTCGGTTCGGTCTAACAAGAGTTTTTCGAGTCCGCGCTTGACTATCGGCGGCCCCGGTGTGCTATCAATAACGTGTTTGCTCGCTTCTAAAAGCGTTGCGCGTTGTGTGTCTGGCGAGTCCTCAAAAACGGCGATTAGTTGCTCAGCGATTGCCAATAACTGGTCATCGGCTGGGTTCACGAACTGTGGGAGGATTTGCCCCTTTTTAATTTTATACTGAAGGAGATCTTTAGTAAGCATGGTATTTTAGAAATAGATGCTAAGAAAGGTCGGGGTTACAAACCCGCCCTACCTTGATAGGCGTGGTGTTGTCTCCGCCGTTTGTTGACAAAATGTTCGCCTGTCTGTTTGGAGATGAGTTCGTAAAGCACTGCCTGTTTGCCCTCGCGTTTGCGGAGGATACGTCCTAACCGCTGTACGTGTTCCCGTACGCTCCCGCTCCCTGAAACGATGATAGCGACATTCGCTTCTGGGACATCTACACCCTCGTTCAGCACTTTCGAGGTGACCAAGATGGAATAGGTGCCATCTCGAAATCCGTTTAAAAAGGCGTTCCGCTCTTTGAGTTTTGTCTGATGTGTTAGCACAGGCAGAAAGAAACGCGTGCCGAGTTGGTAGGCTGTGTCGTTATCCTGTGTAAAGATGAGAATCCGATCACCGCGGTGTCTCTGAATCAGTTTCCAGACCCATTCCTGTTTCGTGGTAGAGGCAAAACTGAGCTGCTTTTGGGTGAGGTATGCCTTGAAAGCAGCGCGTCCTTCATCGGTTTGCGAGGCTCTCCAGAGAAAGGTATGCCATCCGCGCGGGGTCCCCATATTGATTTTCAACCGTTTGAGAAAGCCTAAGTAGGTGCGGCGCGCTTCCTCGTATTGGACGCGTTCTGTGTCTTCCATCTCGACTGCTATAGTCACAACGCGGTACTCAGAAAGCGTCTTCCCGGAAAGTTCCTGCACCTTTGCTTCATAGCAGCACTCGCCGAGGAGTGCGTAGAGCCGACTCTCTTTCCCATCAACGCGTTCGGGCGTGGCTGTCAATCCCAACCGAAAGGGAGCGATGCTGCTGATTGCGGCGTATTGATACTGGTCTCCGGGGAGATGATGGCATTCGTCGAAAATGGCGAAACCGAACCGATTTCCGTAGTGAGGGGCGTGCATGACAGCGGATTGATAGGTCGTCACAGTGAGATCCCGCAATTCATGTTCGCCGCCGCCGTAAAGTCCTACCTCTTGTCCGAAATGCTCTTTCAAGACAGTATACCATTGGTGCATCAGGTCGATTGTCGGAACATGCACAAGTGTGGGACGTTGTGTATCGGCGATGAGCAGGATTGCAATGAAGGTTTTTCCGGCGCCTGTCGGTAGACTGATCACACCGCGTTTGCCGTTGGCGTGCCATGCATCAACGGCTTCGGTCTGGTAAGGGTACGGTGTCATCTCTTTTTGGAACGTGAAGGGCTCGACTGTGAACTGTCGTGCTGTGTCTTGATAGGGGATATTGTGTGCGCGCAATTGGGAAACGATATGTCGATAGCGATAGGCGGGTGCTCGGAAGGTGAGTGTCCGCTCGTCCCATCGGAGGTCAGGCAGATGTAATTGGATATCCTTCGGAACATCCTGAAGGATGAGGGTGCCTTTGTCGAAGTTGATTTTTACTGGTGCAGACATAAAATTTTCTTAAGGTTTTGAGTTGAAGTATTTCAGCATTTATCAACATTTCTATTATAGCAAAATCCAGCAGAAAATCAAGTTTTTAACAAGTCTTGATTTTCCGATGACCCTATGCTAAAATAGGCGCATCTTAGACATAAAAATTACAGAGAGGAACAGAACCCGTGCCAAAACTTATTATCATGCCACCACAGAACGCCGAATTACACGAATGGGCTGAACGCCTGCAGAACGAATTGCCTGTATACACCGTTGTCCTGCCAGAGACAGACGAAGCAGTAGCGGAGCACCTTCCCGATGCAGATGCTGTCTACGGTTGGGTGTCGCCGGAGCAATTGCCGTTGGCGAAAAATCTGCGATGGTTGCAGAATCCTGCGGCAGGTCCTTTCCCGGGCTTCTACTATCCCGCACTGATTGAGCATCCAGTCGTCGCCTGTAATCCACGCGGTATCTACAACGACCATATCGCACATCACATCATGATGTTTGTGCTTGCGCTTTCGCGAGGGCTGCCCTACTACATGGATGCACAACGCGAGGGGATCTGGGATAAGGACGCACGTAAACATGGCTACATTGACCTCGCGGAAGCGACTGCATTGATTGTTGGGGTCGGTGGTATCGGGCACGAAACCGCTCGACTCTGCAACGAATTCGGGATGGAGGTTATCGGTGTTGATCCAAGGTGGGAATACGAGGTGCCTTTTGTCGAGAAACACGAACCCGCAGCGTTAGATTCGCTCCTTCCGCGCGCTGACTTTGTGATAGCGACAACACCGCATACACCTGACACGGAAGGGATGTGGCATAAAGACCGTTTCGCCTTGATGAAAAACACAGCGTACTTTGTTAATATCGGACGCGGTAAGACGATAAAACTTGCCGACCTTATTGCAGCACTTGAACAAGGGGCCATTGCGGGTTGTGGTTTGGACGTATTTGAAGTTGAACCGCTACCTGCGGACAGTCGATTGTGGCAGTTGCCCAATGTGTTAATAACGCCACATATCGCTGTAAAAGACGCAGAGAACCTTCCTGAACGGCGATTTGAGGTGCTTCTGGAAAATGCCCGTCGGTTCGCTGAAGGTGCGCCGTTGCAAAATGTCGTCAACAAAGCAGCGTGGTATTAAGTGGCAATTAGCGGTTAGTGATTAGCGGATAGCCAATACCCATTAAACGATCAAAAAGAAATTGAGAGAAAAAGGGCGTATGACAACAGTTAAACAGCAACTTCTAAACGATGAAGACATTCGCCATTTCATTGTGAATGGATATGTCAATGTTACTGCCGACGTACCGACGCACATCCATGAAACCATCTATGATAAAACGGATGAACTCTTCGCTGGCACGACGGATTTTCGAGGCGATAGGCAGCATAACCCACTCAATAACATTCTACCTTTGGTCCCGGAACTTCAGATAGTTTTGGAATCTCCAGAAGTACGGGGCGCGCTTACGAGTATTTTGGGGAATGGGTATGTCATGCATCCGCATCGGCACTGCCATCCCAATTTCGCCGGAAGCACACCAACTGGGAAAGAGAACGGCGAGGAACGGTTGATGATGCCGCTCCATAAAGATGGACACGCCGGTGGGAAACGGCCACGGCATCGAACCCCGCGTTGGGCAATCCTTTTCTACTATCCGCAGCCCTGTCTTGCGGAGCAGGGGCCGACGTGTATCATTCCGGGGACGCAGTACATCCGAGAATTTATGCTGGAGGGTGAACGCGAGCGGCACGAAATGCACGCTGAAGGCGGAAATGGGACGCGACTGCTCTCTGAGAGTTTTTTGAACCGAAACTTGGTTCCGATGTCCGGTGAACTCGGTACGGTATGGATTATGCACTTCGATATGGTGCATTCATTCCTCCAGAACTACGTCTCGCTGAACCGGTACGGTATGAAATTCGTGTTTATGCGTACGGAACAGCCGACGGCACCTTCATGGAATAGTAAAACCTCCATCTGGCAACCGCCTGAAATCAACCATGTCCCTTACGATGCAGAGATTCTCTGGACCTATATGTGGAATTGGATGTACGGAAAGACGGATTTGTATGAAACTGACCGTCCAGACACGACAATGGATATAGCGTCAGCAGTTGCGGCGTTGAAGGCAGACGATCCAAATGTTCGTATGAAGGCCGCCAGCGAATTGGGCTTTATCGGAGGCATAGATGCTGCTGAGGCGATCCCTGCGCTCGTTGATGCGCTCTCAGACAGCTATGAACCGGTACGGCGGAACGCCATCTATGCGCTCGGTGCGATTGGAAAACCAGCTGTCGAACCCCTCATCGACGCGCTTGATTCAGAAAAAGAGGCGTTTGAGATGGAGCCGATTCTCCACATCTGCGACCCAGCGCACGGACTCGCAGCGATTGGTGCATCAGGGGTGCCTGCACTCATAGCCGCATTGAAAGATGAACGCGAGAACGTCCGCGCGTCAGCGGTTTATGCGTTGGGTGAAATGGGTCCAGTTGCAGCAGAGGCAGTTGATGGGCTTATTGCGTTGCTGACGGATGAATCGGAAGAGGTGCGGCGGCATGCAACCTCGGCATTGGGTATGATTAAAGTCCCCGTGTCGAAAACGGTTCCGGCGTTGGTACGGGTTCTGGCAGATCGCGAAGATACGGATTTAGCGTTCTTCGCGGCACAGGCATTGACCCGTATCGGACCGGATGCGACTGAAGCGGTTCCGGCGTTGCGCGAGGCATTGCTGAGTGATTCGGCATACGTGCGTGGTTTTTCCTCCGAAGCATTGAGTCGGATTGGGACTGCTGAAGCGTTACAGGCACTCGTGCCGTTCCTGCGGACTGCGCGCTGGTTTAACTATGTGAAGAAATCTATATCATAAACGGCGCGCAGCGGCTGGGTTTAAGACGTAAGGTGTCCTTGAGCCAAGGGGCGAGTGCAGGAGAAAGTTGCCCGTCGATCCAAAACTTCATGCAGCAATTACAGGATGGTTAATTTTGCGTGAGGCGAATTGGAGACAAGCGACGATGTCTTCGTATTCCAAGGCTGGCATTTCATCAAGAATTTCCTGAAAAGAGAGACCGCTCGCCAACAAATCTAAGACATCTGTTACCCGAATCCGCATACCGCGAATACAAGGACGGCCCCCACACTGATCAGAATTAAAAGTGATTCTATCCATAGCATCTATCTCCTTTTTCTTTTAATCATAACAGGTTTATTGAGAGGATTTCAAACGAATTTGATTTAGTCCGCTTACAGACTTCTCCTAAAGTTTCTGGTGATATGTCTATAATGTAGCGGTACGTAAGATAATTCGGTCTTCAGTCCAATTATCGCGATACCACGTACACGCTTCAAAGGTGTCGTTGAGGGTATCCATACGCTGTTTTAGCATTCCCCGGAATTGCGCTCGGAGTCCAGCGGATGCGGGTTCATCAATCAGGTTACGGGTTTGGAACGGATCAGCGATATTATCAAAGAGTTTCTCGCTCCTATCCGGACGGTGAACGGCGTAGGTATGCTGCTTCGTGCGGAGCGCCCGCCACTCATAACCGTTTTCCCATTTCGCCGTACATCCCATGCCTTGCATAAACGCTGCATCGGGTTCGTCCATCGGTTGATTAAAAGCGGCACGGCTTAAATCTGTACCTTCAACATTTGTAGGAATCGGCAGATCCATCATTGAGAGCAGTGTCGGCATAATATCCGGTGTATTTAGGCATGCATCCGAGATGTGTGCTTCTGGAATCTGTCCCTGCCATCGCACCAGAAACGGCACCCGTACCGCCTCTTCATAAAAGATGTTCTTGGCGCGGCGACCTTGTGCGCCGAACATCTCCCCGTGGTCGGAGGTAAAGACGAAAATTGTGTTGTCACGCAATCCTAAGTCGTCAACTGCACGGAGCAACCGCCCAACATTCCGATCCAGATTGGTGGTCATCGCGTAATAGACGCGCATCCACTCAGGGAGTTTAGCGCGTTCCGCGGCGGACATAATCGCCCATGTATCACCATAGGGGTCGTTTTCGTCTCGATAGTTTAGCGGTAAGGGGAAGTCAACACCCCGGAACAACTCATAATCCTCATTTGGAACATTGTCTTGTGTCCATGGATCGTGTGGTGTTCCGATTGAGAGGAAAAGCGCGAAGGGATCATCTGTTGTTGCTGCGCGTTGTAGGTAGTCGATTGCCAAATCGGTCTGCCCATCGGGTTCATATCCAGGAAGGACGATTTTCTCAGGCGCGTCCTTGTGGTAATAGGCATCGAAATAGAGATGATGAAAATTGTATGCCGACCACTCTCCATCGAAACCGAGTCGATAGGGTCCGGGTGGGATGTAAGAATTCCTTGGATCGTTGTGCCTTCCCAATTGATTAGCCCATAGATGCCATTTTCCGATGTAACTCGTCTGGTAGCCGTTGCGATGCAGGACATGCCCAAAACAGTCGTGATTTGGGTTCATTCGGAGTTCATTAATCGCCATACCGGTGCTACTGGCATATTTTCCGGTGAAGAGCGAAGCGCGATAGGGTGCACACATCGGACTCCCAGAGACAGCGTTGCAGAAATTTGCACTCTCTGCTGCAAGTTGGTCGATATGAGGTGTCCGTGCGCGGGTATCTCCGGCGTAGCCACACGACTGATAGCGGAGTTGGTCGGCGAACACATAGACGAGATTGGGGCGTTTTTCGGTTGAACGGGACATCAAGAGACTCCACATTAATAAACCTGGAGTTAACTCACTTTAACACTTTAACTGGCAAATAGGCTGGGCGATCTTTGACTTTGAGGTTGAAGCAAGCCAGCTGGTATGGATGGCGTTGAAGGTTTTTCTGGTTGTTGCAGAGACATTCCTGTAAAACTTTCAGATGAATACGATACCATTTTGCTTTGAAAACCAAACGGATTTTCTTCTATAGGTGAAATGGAAATCTGTTCCTTTTTCTCTCTTAACATTGCAGCAATATCTTTTGGCAATTTAACGCCAGTTTGCTTTTCAAAGCTAGCAACACTTTGATAGTCGCCGCCAAAAACAGCAGTAATATCTATGCCTTTGTCCGCTGCCTGTGTTAAGCTTGCTTTGGCTTTCTTCCATTCTTGTTGGTGTAGCCAAGCCATTGCGCGATTGTAATAGGCTGGTGCATAATCGGAATCTAATTTTAGTACTTTCGTATAGTCTTCGCGTGCTCGACTAAACTCGTTATTGCTGAAGTAAGCCAGACCGCGATTGTGATAAAATGCTGGATCATTTGGATTCAATTCTATCGCCTTACTATAATTCGCAATAGCCGAGTCAAAATCCCCTTCGTTGCCGTAAACATTGCCAATATTATTATAAGCTGTAGCATTGTCTGGATTCAGTTTTATTGCCTTGTTTAAGTCATTAATCGCTAAATCCACTTCACCTATATCACCATAAGTAACACCGCGATTAACATAGGCTCTGAAATGCCCTGGATTGATCTCTATCACTTTTGTATAGTCTTTGATAGCCAAATCAAGTTTTCCCACGCTATTGTAACCAATAGCACGATTGAAATAGATATCCGCATGATAGAGACGAAGTTCTATTGCCTTCGTGCAGTCGTTAATCGCTTTGTCTACCTCTCCTACAATACCGTAAATTGCTCCCCGACTGGCATAGGTCCTTGCATCATTAGGATCAAGTTGTATAGCCACGGTGTAATCCGTAATCGCCGAGTCAAAATCACTTTTGAGTAAGTAAACATTACCGCGATTATGATAAGGCACAGCAAATTTTGGATCAATTTGTATCGCGCTTGTATAATCCGCGATAGCATTGTCGAAATCACCTTTGTTACTATAAGCG
>VXZL01000269.1:0-4115 GCA_009845505.1 Candidatus Poribacteria bacterium
AGATTGTACCATCCAAACATCTGTGTTTGTCCAGGGGTCTCCATCCCACAGAATGCCTTACGGTCAAAACTGCCTAAGTCCTATCTATGTTAGTCTCGAAATATATTAGACCTGACTTCTGAAACCGGTTGCTTCGTAGGCAGACTTAGCACCTCGATGTATTCCTCTTATCCGCGTTAATCTGTGCCATCCGCGAAAATCCGCGATTTGCGGCGTACTCGACCAAATGCGACGTGCATTCAGACAATCAACGCGAGATGCTACGATGAAATTTTCATATCTCCAGAATAGATGCCATGCATCCGCTGCACAATCTCCTGAAATTCTGATCGAAATTCGGGTGGTTCAAGTACTTCTACTGCATCCCCAAGACTCAACACCCAAAACGTAAATTCCTCTTTCGGCACCTCATAACGGACAATCACCGATCCATCTGAACATCGTTCTATAATCTCTTGCGACCGATGGCGTTCCTTTTCCGTAACGAGATACGCCTTGTGCGCGGCAATCTTGAGCGTTACGCTGAGCGGTTCCCCGCTAAAGAGTTCCCATCGAGAAGCCAAATCCTCGGACAATGAAAAGTCCGCAGGCATTTCAAAGGTTTCATTTGTTAGCGTCACGCTTTGGAAACGAAGGATTTTGAAAGTCAGCGATGTGTTCTCGGATAAATTGGAGCGAGCCTCAAGATACCAATCTGATCTTCGGAAAAAGATGGCGTACGGATGAAGGACATGTCTCACAGACTCCATTTTGCCACCCGGTCGATACGCCGCCCGAACCGCCTTTTGTTCGTAAAGTGCCTCCTCCAAAACACGAAAATGTTCCTCAACGTCATTAGCACTATCACGCCCATAGGGCTCTACATTCTCAGAGAGATGGAGAGGCTCCTCAATCACATCGCTGTTGTTGACACGCTCAAGTTGCGCGGGACCATCCTTCTCTAATTTTGATTGGATGTGTTCAGCGAGGGACGTGTCAAGTTTTTCCAAAACCCTTTTGAGAGATGCCTCAAAACGCTGTTCTTTTGCCAGCGGCGAAGCCGTAATCACTAATTCCAGAACCTGTGCTTCTTCCGAGTCGATACGGGGCCAGCGCAGTGGACGGGTTGCCTCAATCCAATAGGAACCCCTATCCTTTTTCAGTTCGTAGAAATCTCCGATAACTTTCAGATCCTCATAGATACGCGTCATATTGACCCCATAGAAGTCTGCCAACTCCCGGACTCTGACCCCGTATGTTGTTTTTTGGAGACGCTCTATTAGGCTCAAGATACGCCGTAGCTGTTTTCTGCCATCACTATAGCCCATACTGCCCCTTATAAATAGCTGTAAGAACTGTCCCGACCCAAGAGAAACAAGAATTAGTTATGATTGTATCAAGTATAACAGAAAAAGAACCCTGAACGCAACATTCCCATACGGGCACTTACCTCATTTTTTATTCAAGTTGTGGTGACTGGTTTACCATGAATGACCTTGACCTCATTTTGAAAAGAACTTGGCTGATATTGCAACCTTACAACAGATCAACTGAACCCAACCTACGGAAAACTGACCGCTGACTGCTGACTGCTGACCGCTAACCTCTTGACGAAAAATGCTTTTTTGCGTATAATCGAACACAGTATGACACAAGGCATCTTCGTTACAGGTACAGGAACAGAAATCGGGAAAACCGTTATCGCGGGTGGGTTCGCTGCATCCCTCAAAGGAGCCGGGACAAACGTCGGCGTGATGAAGCCCATCAGCACAGGCGATACCGCTGATGCTCAGTTCCTCAAACACGCCGCTCAGATTGATGACGAACTTTCCGCAATCAACCCTATCTTCCTCCGACATCCGTTGGCACCGTCCGTGGCAGCGCGGATCGAAGAGAAAGAAATCAATCTCTCAGACATCGAGTCGGCTTTCGCAGCACTTCAACGGAAATACGACTTTCTCATCGTGGAAGGGGTCGGAGGGATCGCAGTGCCGATTCTGGACGACTTCCTTGTGGCACACCTCATCAATACACTGCGATTGCCGATACTCATCGTCGCGCAGGTCGGATTGGGAACGCTGAATCATACACTCCTGACTGTCGGGTTCGCGAGGCAGTTCAACATCCAAATTGCCGGGATCGTCCTCAACGGCTTGCGTCCAGAGATCGCGGGACTCGCTGAAGCGACAAACCCGTTGGAAATTGAACGGTTGACGGATGTGCCAGTGATAGGGGTCGTCCCTTATGAAAAGAAGTTAGGGACGGCTTATCCAGATTTAACGTTTTTAGCAGAATTCATGAACCAGCATATCGCATGGCGGAAATTAGGAATACTTTGATGATACATACCGCAATTGTTCTCGCCGCAGGATTAGGACGTA
Organism: Candidatus Poribacteria bacterium; assembly: GCA_009845505.1. Lineage (GTDB taxonomy): Bacteria > Poribacteria > WGA-4E > WGA-4E > WGA-3G > WGA-3G. The sequence continues at coordinate 2,361 of VXZL01000269.1, forward strand.
AGGTATGGCCCTACGGGGAATTTCGACAGAAATGCACGATCCCCGTCGCCAACAAACCGATCGTGCGTCGAGTTGTAGAGAATTTGGTCGAAGTCGGGTGTCAGCGCATTATCGTTGTGGTCGGGCATCACGCACAACAGGTACGAGGTGCCGTTGCCGATATACCAAACGTCGTTTTTGTTACACAACACCCCCTCGACGGCACTGCAAGCGCAGTGTTAACCGCCTCAGAACACCTCAAAAATGAACCTTTCCTCGTCGTTTACGGCGATATTGTAACCACTCCTGAAAACCTACGCACTGTAATTAGCGACTTTTGCGCCCACGACGTAGCAGCTGCAGCATTGGTACAACCCCTCGGTAGCGAAGACGCAAGCGATTGGCTCTGTGCTGGCATTGATACCGGGGGTACCGAAGACCAAAACCTCTCAAAACTGACCGGTATCGAAGGACACCCACGCGGGGGTTCACATCGGCTCTGCGGCGTGTACGCTTTTCGTAGGAGCGCAACCGCTTACCTCTTAAGGAATCCAGGAATAGTTACAAGGGTCCCAGTCGGTGGGATGCCCCCACCTGAATCCGAAATCGCCCAATCTTTACAACTTATGATTGACGACGGCAGAACAGTGTTGGCAATTCAGACCAACGAGTTCTGCGTCGATGTCGATAAACCGTGGCACGTGCTGGAAGCGAACACGCGGATGGTTGACTATCTGGCGAAACAGGTCACGGCAGATCAGATTGCTCCCGGCGCGTCGATTTCCGATGCGGCGGACATCAATGGACACGTCGTTTTAGGAAAAAACTCTGTGATTGGTCCGCGCGTCGTTGTCAACGGCACACTCATTGCAGGCGCGAACAACAACATTACAAACGGGGCAATCTTACACGGAAACATCTTCGTCGGAGATCAGTGTAGGATTAGCGATTATTGCGATGTCGGTAGCAGCGCCATCGGAAACCGGTGTATTATTGGGCACGGTGCCGAGATGGCAGGGGTCTTGTTCGATAAGGTTTATCTCTACCACTACTGTGAGATGTCCGGGGTCTTCGGATGCGCCACGGACATCGGGGCTGCAACGGTATGCGGAACGCTCCGATTCGACGACAAGGATACCGCAATACAGGTAGAGGGACGTTACGAGGTGCCGCCATCCGGGGCAAACGCAACCTATATGGGCGATTATTGCCGGACGGGTGTGAACGCGATTCTTATGCCGGGGAGACGCATCGGTTCTTATAGCGTCGTTGGACCGGGGGTCATTTTATACGACGATGTACCGAGCAAAACGATAGTGATGGCGAAACAGGAATTGATTACAAAACCGTGGGGACCTGAGCGTTACGGATGGTAGCCAGCCGTTAGCGGTCAGGATTAAGGGGTAAGGAGCTCCTTGAGCAGGTTGACGAGTTCATCGTTACCCGCGGCGAGTTCAAAGACGCGTTTGATTTTCTCTTCCCGGTTCGTCTCGGTTTGAGATGTCCCTTCAGGGTCCCAGAGCACCTCAATTTCTTTTGGATTCAGCCGATCGTAGGTAATCTTAGCGAGAGAGAAAGGATAGTTCTCAGGAATGAGAACGATCCAGTCGATAGTTTCACCACGGGCGGAGTATTGTCTATCTACAGTGAGTTTCGATTCCTGATGCGGTACGTTCTTTTTAATCCACTGTTTACGACCGAGCGTATCCGTCTCAAAATGGCCGACTTCCAGCCAATTGCGTCCTGCGCCGTTCGGTTTCGTGGTAATTTCAATCC
>VXZL01000269.1:4125-10678 GCA_009845505.1 Candidatus Poribacteria bacterium
ATTCTTCGTTTCTCCGTCTTGAGAATTCCAGTAGTTAGATACACAAGTTTCATGGAGCAATTTTAACACGTTTGCTGAAAAAAGTCAAGGATATGGATTCGGAATTGTTGCCGATTCCACTTGACTTAATCAGCAGATACAAGGTAAAATAGCGTAAAATATACCGATATGTGAAGAAAAAATGACGTTTTTTTTGCTCAAATAACAACTTAGCGTACAATAGTATAAAATAAATTTGCTTTTTTTTTCAAAAATAGGTATAATTGTACAAGGGGATAGTATACCAACCCAACAGTACACTAACATTGGCGTTTTTAAGTCAGTCTGAAGGGACAACTTCAACATGAAAGTGGAAATGAGATACGGCACTGGCACGTTACCGATGGAGATTCCTGAGGAGAATGTTGCTGGGATCCTTGAGATTGCAGAAAGTGTTCCACTGTCGGATGAAAACGGAGCGGTTCGGGAGGCAATCGCGCGTCCCATCGCCTCACCGCCCTTGGCTGAATTAGCCGGAGGTCGCGAATCGGCTTGTATCGTGATCTCCGACATAACTCGCCCCGTACCCAACAAAGTGATCCTCCCTCCACTGTTGGAAGTACTTGAAGCGTCAGGTATCCCCCGCGAAAAAATCACTATTCTTATCGCCACTGGTATCCACCGTCCAAATAATGCGGAAGAACTCGAAACGATGGTTGGCTCCGATATTATGGAGACCTACCGAATCGTCAACCACTTCTCGCAGCAGACAGAAACGCAGGCGTATTTAGGCAAAACTGAGAACGGCACTCCCGTTTATATCAATAAAACCTATCTTGAATCGGACCTGAAAGTCATCACCGGATTGATTGAACCGCACTTAATGGCAGGCTATTCTGGGGGCAGAAAGGCAATCTGCCCAGGCATCGCGTCCGTTGAAACGATGAAGGTGATGCACGGTCCCGAACTGATGGAGCACCCGAAGTCGGCTGTCGGCATCTTGGACGGAAACCCGTTCCACAAAGAAGCGACAGAAATCGCACTGATGGCTGGCGTTGACTTTAATCTGAACGTGGCGATTGACAAGCAGCGCAGTATCACAGGCATTTTCGCCGGTGACATGGTTAAATCTCATCTTGTCGGCGCGGCGTTCGTCGAAAAACAGGCGAAGGTCACACTTCCTGCCTCCGCAGACGCTGTCGTCGTGTCGAGTGCGGGTTACCCGCTGGATTCAACATTCTATCAAGCGATCAAAGGCTTGTTGACGGCTGTTGAGGTCGTCAAACAGGGCGGTAGTATCTTGCTTGTGGCAGCGGGCAGTGAAGGGATCGGCAGCAAGCCGTTCACAGACTTAATTTTTAAGACCGACGATCTCACTGCGTTTGTGCAGGGACTTTACAATCCAGCAAACTTCGTCATTGATCAGTGGCAGCTCGAAGAATTGGCAAAAGTTGCCAGGAAAGCTGACATCTATTTCTATACCGATGGGATTCCGTATCACCAACGATCCAAACTATTTGTGCATCCGCTGAAGACCCCCCAAGAGGGTATCGAAGAAATCTTAGACCGTTACGGAGCAGATGCCCAAATTGCCGTGATTCCAGAGGGTCCCTATGTCTTAGCACAGTTGGAAGATTCCTAATACACCATAGAAAATAGCAATCAATAGATCGTCTCTACTGAGGAAGTCCCCTCAACATCATTGAGTTGAGATTTAAGTAGCAAATGGCAAATTCAATTGTAGCACTCAGAGCATATAGAGACGGTTTGCATTTAATTATCAAACCGCATCTCTCTATAATAGAGATTGAAGAGGCTATTCAAGAAGAAATTTCTCGGATGAATCGCCCGTTAAATGGGACATCTCTTCAGATTGATCTCAAGGGGCCGACCTTGCAAGAGGAGGAAATGGCGTATCTCCGGTCAAAACTTAAGGAGGTCTACAATGTAACAGTGCGAGACTTCATGATAGTCTCCGAAGAGCCGCCGCCGCCACCTATTGCCGCTGCACCCACAACGCATATCGTAACACAAGTGGTGAATCCACCAGACAGCCGCGAGAGCGAACCGTCTCGGATTGTTCCTTACACAATTCGGTCGGGTCAAACAGAGGAGTTCCCCCAAGGGAGTTTGATTATCTATGGGGATGTCAACTCGGGTGCTGAAGTGAGAGCGGGCGGTGATATTGTTGTTTTGGGAGCATTGCGGGGTAACGCGCATGCAGGAATGAACGGCAGACTCTCAGCGGTCATCATTGCTATGCATTTAGTACCGCTGCAGCTTCAAATCAGTAATTATTTCAACCGTATACCTATTGGCAAAAAATCCCGAGGTTACCCAGAAATTGCGCGCATCGGGAAAGAAGATATGATTATTGTTGAAAGGTTTGTCAAGTTTTAACAAAGGAGATATCGGTTATGGGAAGAGTAATCGTAGTAACATCAGGAAAGGGAGGTGTCGGAAAAACAACCTCTACAGCGAATTTAGGGACAGCCCTCGCGCTTCTCGGTAAAACAGTCGTTGTTGTTGATGCGGATGTCGGGCTCCGAAATCTTGATATCGTGATGGGGCTTGAGAGTCGAATCGTTTACACTTCAATGGATGTCATTGATAAACAGTGCGAACTTGCGAAAGCACTGGTTAGAGATCGAAGGGTTGACGGTCTCACGCTTCTGGCAGCCTCACAAAAAAACAATAAGAACGATGTCCAACCTGCACAGATGAAAGCGATTTGTGATAAGTTGCGTTCAACGCACGATTTTGTCCTTGTTGACTCGCCTGCTGGTATTGAACGCGGTTTCAGCAATGCCTCCGCAGGTGCTGATGAAGCAATCGTGGTCACGACCCCAGATGTTTCCGCTATTCGGGATGCTGACCGCATTATCGGTTTGCTACAACATGCAAGAATTGAGCCGATTAATCTCGTACTCAATCGTTTTTCGCCGGAACTTGTCGGAAATGGGAGTATGATGGATCAAGCCGATGTTATAGACATCCTGAATATTGACCTCTTAGGTATCGTCCCGGAAGACACAGGTGTCATCACTTCTACAAATCGGGGGATCCCTCTTGTCTATGAAGAACACTCCGCCGGGGCACAAGCATATATGCGCATCGCACGACGGTTGACTGGACAGCAGATTCCGATCCCAGACTTAGAACAGAAAGGTCTGTTCACCAGCATTCTCAACTGGTTCACGAGAAAAACTTAAGGAGTCCGTACATGAATATAAGCATCCGACAACTATTCGGGCGCAAATCAAAATCAAGCAGCATCGCCAAACAGCGCTTGAAGCTCGTCATTACACAAGACCGATTCGATGTCGATGACCGCATGATGATGCGGCTACAACATGAATTGACAGAGGTATTAGCAAAGTACTTTGAATTTTCGATGAACTCTGTACAGGTATCCTTGAAACATGAAGGCAACTCTTGCACACTCGTGGCGGACTTCCCCTACAAGGAAGTACACGAAATGCGTGTGAATCGGTGAGTGCCTTTTGGCAAATTAACGCGTTGAGACGGCGCACGACAGGAAATTGCAACTCCTATTTAACTGTATCAGAGAATCAATTCATAGATGGCCTTTGCGACTCCGTTATCGTCATTCGTTCCTGTGATATAATCTGCGCAGGCACGAACCGGGGGGACTCCGTTTGCCATTGCTATGCCGAAGCCAGCAGTCTTGAGCAGACTTTCATCGTTGTAACTATCTCCAAAAGCAACAACCGTATCCATCGGGATGTCAAAACGATTGGCAAGTGCGGAAAGTGCTCGACCCTTTGTAACTTCTGGATTCATAAATTCAATATATTCTGGTTGGGTCTGTGTGACGTAAAGTTTTCCTGCGTAATCGTTTTGAAAATCGCTCAAAAGTGAAGGCAATTCTTCGGACGTGTGAATAATCAGCAGTTTCGTCGGCGTTTCCCCTGCCAATTCGCGTAAGTCGCCAACCGGTGTCGCTGGCACGCCAGTGCGCACCTCGTAAAGATCACTCCACGCATTGCGTTCAGCCACATAAAGTTCATCATTCAAACAGAAATTGAGATGCAGATGGTGTCGCCTACAAGCAGCAACGACTTCCATTGCATAATCTGCTGGCACGGGTGTGTGATGATAAACCTCACCGGTCGTGGCGTGCTGTACCATGCCGCCGTTATACGAAATAATAGGGTTTTCTAAACCGATTTGGTCGCTAATCGGTTGCATAGAACGGTGCATCCTTCCCGACACTAAAACGACAAGAATAGCATTCGCCGTGAGGTTACGGAGCGCGTCGCAGTTCTCAGTAGATAACGCGTGTTCACTGTTCAGGAGTGTCCCATCTAAATCAAAGGCTGCCAATCGACATGGGATTTTCGCGCCTTCACTTTCCATTCTCTTTTCCTCCATTTATTCGCGGTTCGCGATTTGCGGTCCGCTATTCGTGGTTCGCTATTCGTGGTTCGCTATTCGTGGTTCGCTATTCGCGGTATGCGGTTCGCGATTTGCGGTCCGCTATTCACGAAAGCACTTGCTCTGTCTTCCGATCAAAGAGATGTATTTCGGTTTCACTGAAATCCAACCAGATGGTATCGCCGACTGCAACACGGAACGTCGGGTGGGTTCGCACACGCAGTAAAATCGGTTCTTGTGTCTCTGGATGTGTATCGAGACGAATATCAAGAACGTTCACCGCGCCGAGGGGTTCAACAAGGTGAACATCGGCAGCAATTTTTTGCACATCGGGTTGATTGTCAGCAGTGACGTGCTCAGGACGGATGCCGAAGACTAAGCCGTTCTCTTGTGCATCGGCACTGAGGGTCGCTTGTCTTTCAGATGATAGCGGTAGATAAACATCGGTGTGACTGAGCTGCAGGACAGGCGCGCCCTCCCGTGCCGTGAGTTCAGCGTCAAGGAGGTTCATTGTTGGCATCCCCATAAATCCGGCAACGAAGAGGCTTTCGGGCCTGTTATAGACTTCGTAGGGTGTTCCGATTTGCTGTAGGACCCCGTGATGGATGACGGCTATCCTGTCAGCCAAAGACATCGCCTCAACTTGGTCGTGGGTCACAAAGATTGTTGTTGCTCCGATTTCGTGTTGGAGTCGTTTAATCTCGGCACGCGTATCAACCCGGATCTTGGCATCTAAATTTGCCATCGGTTCATCAAGGAGATAGACCTTCGGTTGTCGAACCATGGCGCGCCCGAGTGCGACGCGTTGCATCTCCCCACCACTGAGGACGCTCGGTTTCCGATCCAGCATATCGGATATTTGCAAAATCTCTGCAACGCGCTTGACCTGCGTATCAATATCTGATTTTGAGACCTTTACGGCTTTAAGGGGAAAAGCGATGTTATCGTAGACGGTCAGATGCGGATAGAGGGCATAGAACTGGAAAACGAAAGCTATATCCCGGTCTGAAGGCGAAAGATCGTTGACGCGTTGACCATCAATGAAAATATCACCCTCTTCGGGATGCTCCAAGCCTGCGATGAGACGGAGCGTCGTAGTTTTACCGCAGCCTGAGGGACCGAGAAAGACGACGAACTCCTTGTCCTGAATCTCCAAGTTAAAATCTCTGACGGCGACAAAATCACCGAAGCGTTTTAGGATATTTTCAAGTTTGATATGTGCCATTATTTATTCGTTGCATGCCAAACAATTACCACACGGCTAAAGACTGAATGAAGGCACTCTGCATCAAAAAGTGCATGACTGCCCCCGAAACCAACGGGACCGTCAAGTTATCGTCAATCGGGAACGGAAGCATCTCTACGACTGTGGCAACTAATGCGCCGATAATCCCGATAACAGGATGTAATTAGATGAGGGCCATTGAAGAACAAACGACGAAACACGCAGCACTGCCTTCTAAACTTTTTGTGCCAAGAAGTTTCGTCCGCCCCCACTTTTTTCCTACCAGTGCGGCTGCGAGGTCCCCAAGGACCATGAAAAAGATACAGACAACAGCCAGCGTCTTACGAAACAAAAGAATACACAAGAACGCGCTGATGATGTAATAGGTCGCCCCCGTCATCGCGCCCCTCCGTTCATGGCTACGGAGCATAGGCGCGAAAATTTGCAAAAAGAAACCCCCAAAACTCGGGGAAAACCATTTTACCAATTCTACGGCAATCGCGATTCCCGTCAATATGCCGACAAAAATTAACATCGTCGACTTATCAAGAAAAAAATAGATAACCGGTAAGATCAGTCCTGATAAATGAATGCTTTTCCGAAGGAGTTCGGTTAACATGAATTCGTCTCCATAGCACCTGATCGCCCATTTTTCAGGATTCCTGAAAGAAACAAAAAATCGCGGACGTTCGGCTTAACTATTATAGGATTTATGCGAGGAAATAGCAAGGGAAAATAGACAGCCATCAGGGCGTTCCGCTGCGCAAATCAACGGTATGAATGCCTTAATGGCATTCACCGCACTTTCAGCCATCAGGGCGCTGCGCTTTTAGCAATCCGTCGGATCTGCGTTACGGTGCTGCGCTTTCAACTTTTCCTGTAACAAGATGCTCCGACTCATACCCGACCCCTGAAAGGTTTTCGCAGAAAACCGACCTGACTGCTGAACGC
>VXZL01000153.1 GCA_009845505.1 Candidatus Poribacteria bacterium
GGAGGCACGAAATTGAGAAACAAGAAGCACACGTCTTTAGACGTTGTGAGTATCACAGCACTTCCCTTTACGGCTGTTACAATTAATGACCGATTTTGGGCACCCCGACAAAAAACGAATTCTGAAGCGACGATTCCGCACGAATTGGTACAGTGCCGAAAAACCGGTAGAATAGATAACTTTGCAAAGGCTGCGGGTTTGATGTCTGGAGCGTTTGAAGGTATCTTTTTCAATGATTCTGATGTCTATAAATGGGTGGAGGCGGCATCGTATACCCTCTCAACGCATCCGAATCCAGTGTGGGAAGCAGAATTGGATGAAGTCCTCGCGAAGATCGCTGCGAGCCAACAATCTGATGGCTATTTGAATACCTATTTCACGCTGGTTGAACCGACGAAGCGGTGGCAGAATCTCGGCATCATGCACGAGTTGTATTGCGCCGGACATCTCTTTGAGGCAGCAGTCGCGCACTACCAAGCGACCGGAAAGCGGACGTTATTGGATGTTGCATGCCGATTCGCAGACCTAATTAACAGCATCTTTGGACCCGACAAACGGGACGGTCTTCCGGGGCACGAGGGCATTGAGTTGGCACTTGTGAAGTTGGCGGAGGCCACAGGTGAGACACGCTACGCCGCGCTTGCCGAATATTTTGTCACCCGGCGCGGGCATTCTCCATCAGTTTTTGAGGAAGAATTGGGAAATTCCGACATTCCCGGCGGACTTGATGCCTATCGGCATCACTACACGCGTGACGGAAAATTTGAAGGACACTATGCCCAAGCACATCTCCCAATACAGCAACAAACAGAATGCGTCGGACACGCCGTACGCGCGATGTATCTCTACAGTGCCGCTGCTGACATCGTTCATCAAACAGGCAATGCCGAGATTTCAAAGGCGTTGGATATGCTCTGGCGGAATGTAACGGAGAAACGTCTCTATGTCACGGGTGGTGTGGGTCCCTCCGGTCACAATGAAGGTTTCACAAATGATTATGAACTGCCGAATTTCTCGGCTTATGCTGAGACCTGTGCTTCAATCGGACTGATATTTTGGGCACATCGGATGTTCTTGTTGCATGGTGAGTCGCGCTTCGTAGATGTGTTGGAGACGGCACTTTACAACGGCGCTCTCTCTGGAATTTCGCTTGATGGTACGGGTTTCTTCTATCAGAATCCATTGGCGAGTTACGGCGATCGGTCCCGACACGAATGGTTTGGCTGCGCATGTTGTCCACCCAATATCGCGAGGCTTCTCGCATCTGTCGGACAATACATCTACGCTGAAACGGCTGAAGGTGTGTGGGTGAATCTCTACGTCGGTGGCACTGCCGAGGCAACCGTCGCAGGCAATATCCCCGTGAAACTGACACAAGAGACCGATTATCCGTGGACGGGTGATGTGACGCTGACGATTGATCCCGAAGTTCCGGCATCTTTTGGTCTGAATTTACGGGTACCGAGTTGGTGCGAGCAATTTGAAGCATGCATCAACGGTAGACGCTACAGACCTGAAGCAAACGCCGAGGGTTACCTCTCAATTACACGGGAGTGGCACGCTGATGATAGTGTTGAACTTCAGTTCGATATGCCTATTGCCCGTGTTTATGCGCATCCACTCGTTAGGGAAAATGTTGGACGTTTCGCTTTGCGCCGCGGTCCGATTGTCTACTGTTTTGAAGACGTTGACAATCCGGGTGGTGTTTTTCAGACGTTGGCACTCTCCGCGGATGTCGCATTGGAAACGACATTTAATGAGGAATTGCTTGGTGGTGTGACGCTAATCCGTGGTATGGGAACGATGTTGGATGCTTCTGAGTGGGAGAACAATCTCTATCTGCCCACAAAACCGAAAATGCGGCAGTTGGAAGTTACAGCGATTCCATATTATGCCTGGTGCAATCGAGGCAGTAGCCAGATGTCGGTGTGGATTTTGTAGTGCTTCTTTATTTTTGGATGGGTGGATGTGAAAATCCACCCGTTTTTTGCATAAAATCTGGGTATACCTTGCTGAAAATTCCCTTTAAACGCAGTTGCTTATAAAAAAAAATTACGACCCTGTTATGGAAACAGATTCACGTCTAACCTTAGTCATCGTCGGTAACGGCATGGTGAGTTACAAATTTTGTGAGAGACTTGTCGAGAACGGTGCAACTGCCCAATTTCATGTTGTCGTGTTTGGTGAAGAACGTGTACCCGCCTATGACAGGGTGCATCTCACTGAATTCTTCGGCAGTGACGATACAGAGGACCTCCTGTTAGCCCCGGAAACCTGGTATACGGAAAATGGAATTGAGCTGCATCTTGGTACTTCGGTTGAATCGATAGATCGCGAACAGCGTATTATCCATACGAGTTCAGATCTCTATATCGAGTACGATAAACTTGTTTTCGCGACAGGCTCATACCCTTTTGTTCCATCTATTGATGGAACGAACCTACCGGGTGTGTTTGTTTACCGAACGATTGATGATCTTAGGGATATTGAGGACTACAGTCGCAATGCCAAGAGTGTAGCGGCGATAGGCGGTGGACTTCTGGGGTTGGAAGTGACGCGCGCCCTTGAAATTAGTAGAGAAGAGGGAGGCATTGAGGCGCATATTGTACATCGTTCTTCCCACTTGATGTCGCGGCAATTGAACCCAGATGCAGCCGCAGTCCTTCAAAACAAAGTGGAAGAGATGGATATACGGGTGCATCTCAATAAACAGACAACACATATTACAGCGGAGGGGAAAACCCGTGTGTTGCACTTTACAGACGGATCTCTGCTTCCTGTTGAGATGGTTGTCATTTCAGCAGGCGTTCGACCACGGGATGAGTTGGCACGTGCATGCAATCTCATTTGTAGTGTTGACGGTGGAATTGAAATTAATGATGAATTACAAACCTCAGATACCGACATCTACGCTATTGGCGAATGTGCCTCACATAAGGGAAAGTTCTATGGGCTCGTTTCGCCCGGCTATAAAATGGCTGAAGTTCTGGCTAAAAACCTCACAGCGGTAGAAAAACAGAATGAGAAGCGGCTTCAACGCTTTGAAGGTGGTGATGTATCAACTACGCTGAAGTTGATGGGCGTTGATGTTGCTGTGTTTGGTGAATATCGTTCAGAAGATGCACACATTACCTTTGCTAATAGCGATGTCTATCGACAATTAGCGTACCGCAATGGTAAGTGTGTGGGTGCAACGGTGGTTGGAATTTGGCGAGAGATGGGAAAGGTACAACAAGCAGTGGCTGCGAATAGACGAATATGGTTCTGGAACTCTTGGCGTTTCCGAAGGAAAGGCAAACTTTGGCGTGAACAAAGTATGCAAGGTGTCCAAAACTGGTCAGAGGACACGGTTATTTGTAATTGTACTGGTGTGAAACGCGGTGAACTGAGTCACGCTTGTACAACCGGGTGTCGGACTGTTGCAGCGTTGTCGGAAACCACGGGTGCCGCGACTGTTTGTGGGATGTGCGTCCCTTTATTGGAAGAATTAATTATCGGGATGCCGACTGTTAGCGAGCGATACGAAGACAATCCTCCATTACAATATTCATGGAGAGGACTGTTTGGTGCTTCGCTTGTCGGTTTGTTTCTGGTGCTATTGACCTATTTTTCAAGGCCTATCCCTTTTTCCGCTACGGCGCAGAATCTCCATCACGTCATTGACGCGTTGTGGCGCGATAACTTCTGGAAACAGGTCACTGGTTATACGCTCCTTGGACTCTCGGCGGGTGCACTCATTTTATCATTACGGAAGCGGTGGAAATGGCTTCCGTTTGGAGATTTCGGAATCTGGAGACTCATTCATGCGTTAATTGGGATTGGAACCCTCGTTTTTCTTGTCGCCCATACCGGTTTTCGGTTGGGGAACAATCTAAATCAAATATTGATGATGAGCTTCCTTATGCTAAACCTTGTTGGGACGTTAGGTGGAGGAATAACAGCCTTGTCAGCAAAACGGGGGAGTACTCCATTGCATCGATGGCAGAACTGGCTCATCCGAGTGCATACTGTGTTATTCTGGCCACTACCGGTATTAATTCTTTTTCATATCATTGCCATCTACTATTTTTAAAATGGGTTGGATTAGAAGAAACGCCTCTTGGTTGTGCTGGCTCCTACTCACCATGAGTATTGGCTGCTATTTTACCTTTTTGTTGGTAACAGATCATAACAAACGGATATTCTTACCCGGTGAGACTTCGCATGGACATTACCAAATTGAGGTGAAATGTGGAGCGTGCCATACACCGATGCGAGGGGTAAAACAGGAGGCATGTCTCCAGTGCCACGCCGCAGAACTAAAAATTGCCAACGATACACATCCAGAAAAAAAGTTTACCGACCCACGGAACGCTGATCTTATTGCTGTTTTGGATGCTCGGAGATGCATCACCTGTCATGTGGAGCATGAGCCAGATATGACCCGTTCAATAGGACTGACGCTTCCAACAGATTACTGTTTCCGCTGCCATGCTGATATCGGTAATGAACGTCCGAGTCATCAGGGCCTCGGATTTGATACATGTGCTTCTGCTGGATGTCACAACTTTCACGACAATCGGGCATTATACGAAGATTTCCTAAGTAAACACCTTGATGAACCGGATGTTTTAGATGAAGCAACCGGACCAGCACCAAACATGACACAGTTTCTCCATCTGTTTGAGGGAATCGCGACCGAACCGCTAAGTGCCACTGAACAAGATGCACCCGTTGACGTGAATTTGGATTCTACGCTACTATATGAATGGGAAAACACGGCACATGCGCAAGCTGGGGTCAACTGTCAGAACTGTCATACACAGAGTGGGGTCTGGAAAAATGAACTCACACATCGCGCATGCCAGACTTGCCATAGTAGTGAAGTGGACGGTTTCCTAAAAGGTAAGCACGGCATGCGCCTCGCGCAGGAACTAAGCCCGATGTCCCCCGGTATCGCACGACTCCCGATGAAGTCCGAAGCACACGCCAGAAACTTGACATGTGTATCTTGTCACAGTGCACATCGCTTTGATAGACGATATGCTGCCGTGAATGCATGTCTCTTCTGTCATAATGATACGCACAGTTTGGCATATACGCACTCACAGCACTTCGCCTTATGGGAATCAGAAATGAGCGGTGAAGCAGAAGCGGGTAGCGGTGTATCCTGTGCTACTTGTCATCTACCACGCGAAATCCATAAGCAGGCTAACATTGAAAAAGTTGTTGTTCAGCACAATCAGAATGACAGTCTGAGACCGAATGAAAAGATGATTCGGAGTGTCTGCATGAATTGCCACGGACTCGGATTCTCCATCGACGCTTTGGCAGATCGAATGCTCATCGAAACGAACTTCAACGGAACGCCGTCCGAACATATTGAAAGTTTAGATATGGTTAAACAGCGGCTTAAAAGGAGAATAGAATGAAAAATTTGAAACATGCTGTCATAAACGGGGTTCATCTACTCGCCCTATTTATACTTTCGGTGGTTACCTTTGCCGGTTGTAGTGCTGAGGGGCCTGAATCAGGTGGGATTTCACCGCAGAAGATGGCGGATGCACTCCACGCAGTCATGGAGGCTAACAGAACGGTTTACACACGGAACGTTGTAAATCGTTTGATGGAAGAAGAGCAGGTTATTGAGGCGAGTGAATACTGGAAAGATGACAAAGCATTACCGTTGCCAGCACAGATATTTCGGATGGGTGCAGAGATGGTGTCTGAGAAAAATATTGGGTTCACCTATGCCTTGCTATCTATGTGGCCCATCAACAAGCAGAATGCTCCCAAAACGGAAGCAGAAAAAATGGGACTAAAGTACGTTTTTGATAATCCCGGCGAAAATTATTACACAGCGGAAAAACTCGGTGGACAAAATTACTTCACCGCTGTCTATGCAGATACTGCAGTTGCACAAGCCTGTATTGAATGCCACAATGCTCACCAAGATAGTCCGAGATCTGATTTTGAGTTGGGTTCGGTCATGGGAGGCATCGTCATCCGAATTCCGCTCAATTGAGCATCTTCGCGAGAGGCACAAGAACGAGGATGGGTTATCCCTCTCTGGGGCCGCTTTACAACGCTGTTATACATTTGACAGTGGCGTTTTCGATAACTCACATGCGGAATGCACAGCCGCGTGCCCTCGCTGCAGTGTTTCATTTAGGGTAACTGTAGGGCATTCTGCATTTTTTACCGATGAAATCGCCGTTCGAGTTCATCGCGTCCCATCTCGACGATAATGGGTCGTGAGTGCGGGCAATTAAAGGGTAGCTTTGCCTCCGATAACTCTTTGAGGAGGTTTATCATCTCTTTCGTATCCAGTGTATCCCCTGCCTTAACAGCCGATTTACATGCGAGGGTTATCAAGGCGTTCTCAATCGCTTCCGGGATTTGCACTTCAGTGTGTGGTTGCGTTGGGAGTTTGTCGAGTAGGTCCGTAACGGTCTGTGCAGCGACACGTGTCGGCAGAGGTGCCGGAATTGCCCGAATCAAAATAGTATTCCCACCGAATTCCTCCAAATCAAAACCGAGTTTCTTAAAGATGTCGCCGTGAATCTTGAGAGTACCGAGCTGCTGCGCCGTGGCTTCCAGCGTTACCGGCAATAGCAACCCTTGCACAGGAATGCCATCGGTTTTCATCTGGTTGACGAAACGTTCGTAAAGGACGCGCTCTGCAGCGACGTGCTGATCGATGAAGAAGATTTTATCTCTCGCCTCAACGACAATGTAGGTCTTAAAAAGATTGGTTTTCAGTTGGATATGCTCAAAATCGAGCAGACTGAGATCGGTGTCTTCAGGAACCTGCTGCTGCGGGGGTTGCACAACAATTTCAGTAGGCGCAACTATCTGTTGGTTGTCGGTTGCTGGCGATGTGTGAGAAGTTTGTAACCCCGAACTCCCGCTTTCCGCTTCCACAGGACTCTCTGGCTGACTGCTGACTGCTGATGGCTGACCTCTAAATTGTGTGCGTTGTCCCTTCCCAGTAATAGGTGTGGAGACCCGTTGTGGTAGACTGATATCGCGGTGCTTAGCGGTTGCCTCGGATTGCGAAGGTTCAACGGCTGTCTCGATTTTTGGGATGTACTTCGCTTTATGGATGGCGTTACGGAGCATCCGAACGATACCGCTGTAAATTGTACGTTCGTTCCGAAAACGCACCTCTATTTTGGCGGGATGTACGTTGACATCAACGGCTTCGGGATCGAGCGTTAGGAAAAGTAGGGCGACAGGCTGCCGGTCCTTGACAATCATGGAACTGAGTGCTTCTGTGAGTGCTGCAGCTATGATGGGACTGCGAATCGGTCGCTGGTTGAGAAAAAAGAGTTGATACTCACGGTTCGGTTTTGTAAATTCCGGTTTCCCGAGTAAGCCATACATCTTCAAGTCGGGCAATTCTTCTGTAAATTCGATAAGATTGTCAGCGAATTCTTTGCCGTATATGAGGCGTACCCGCTCCAAGTGTGAATCACACGCGCGAACATCAAGAATGGATCTGCTGTTGTGTGTTAGCGAAAATTGGATGTTCGGATGTGCGAGGGCTGTCCATGTTACTTGCCGCGTGACGTGGTTCATCTCTGTGGTATCGGTTTTCAGAAACTTCAGACGTGCCGGGACGTTGTAAAACAGGTTGTTGACCGACATGTGGGTGCCGGGAGAACATCCGCTTTCTTGCACGGATCGGAAGACACCACCGTCAACATTCACCTTTATGCCAATGAGTGCGTCAGGCGTACGGGTGAGGAGTTCAAATTGTGAGACCGAGGCGATACTGGCTAAGGCTTCACCCCGGAATCCAAAGGTTTGAATCTGCGTAAGGTCTTCGATACGGTTGACTTTGCTCGTTGCATGGCGTTCTAAGGCGAGGAGCGCGTCCTCACGTTCCATGCCGCTGCCGTTATCGGAGACGTGGATAAGACGTTTCCCACCGGCACGGACTTCGACGCGAATCGAAGTGCTTTCAGCATCCACAGCGTTTTCGATAAGTTCTTTAACGACTGAAGCAGGACGTTCGACAACTTCGCCTGCGGCGATTTTGTTGGCGACATCTGCAGAGAGTATTTTAATTTTTGGCATTTTTTAACGATCGCTCCTGGGCTGGGGTCCCCATAGCGAATAGCGTATGGGGCGAAGTCCTTCGTTCTTGCAGGTTTCCGGTTAATCTACGTTCTCTTACGGTTTTGGAACTGCTTTTAGAAATTTTCATCATACCTTCCGGGGTGAATACAGATTGGGCCCTCAGGAATCCTCTTGGTACAGGTGACAGTGGCAGGAATGCGTCTGTGTGAAATGCAATTCGTCTGGATATGTGTCTTTACACACAGGCATTACTTCTGGGCAACGTGGGTGAAAGTGGCATCCAGATGGGCGATTGATTGGCGAAGGCACGTCCCCTTCTAATCTAATCTTTTTAACACCTGTCTGCTCGTCCATCTTCGGTACAGCAGAGAGGAGTGCGCGTGTATACGGGTGCTTGGGAGAATCGAAAATCTCCTCTGTTGTCCCGCGTTCAACGATTTTACCGAGATACATCACTGCTACCTCGTCCGCAAAATACTCAACGACGGAAAGGTTGTGTGTGATGAAGAGATACGTGAGATTAAAATCCGTTTGTAGCGATTTTAGTAGATTGAGTATCTGTGCTTGCACGGACACATCCAATGCGCTGGTGGCTTCGTCGCAAACGATGAATTCTGGATCGACAGCGAGGCACCTTGCAATACCGATGCGTTGCCTTTGACCCCCAGAAAATTCGTGCGGGTAGCGTGTTACCATATCCGGCGATAAGCCGACGCGACGCATCAGTTCTGCGATTCGCTCGTGGCGTTCGTCAGTTGATCCACCGATATTGTGTGCTTGCATTCCCTCTTGGATAATAGCCCCAACGGTCATCCGTGGATTAAGGGATGCATAAGGGTCTTGGAAAATAATTTGCATCCGTTTCCGATACGGATGTAGCTGCTCACGCTTCACAGTAGCGATGTTAATGCCATCATAAGTGAGCTCGCCTTCGACAGGTATCCCTAATCGGAGAACGGCTTTTCCGAGTGATGTCTTGCCGGACCCCGACTCGCCGACCAATGCGAGCGTTTTACCGCGTGGAATATCGAACGTGACATCGTCAACGGCATAAACGTAGCCGACTGTCCGTTTTAAAACTCCCTTTTGGATCGGATAGTGGACGCAGAGGTCTTTCACTTGAAGTTGGGAGTGGGTTTCTGTCAATTGTGTTGGAATTTCGCTATCTTCTCGGTCTATCTCTGTTTCAAGTTCAAGTTTTGTTGCCTCGGTTCCAGAGGCGTTGAACGGAGGATTAGAGTTATAGAGATGACAGGCGACGTTGTGTTCGTTGCCATTGACGCGCTGCAGCGTCGGAACGATATTTTCACATCCGTCCATGACTTTCGGACACCGTTCAGCGAACCTACAACCCTCGTTATATTCAGTTGCTTTCGGGACTCTGCCTGTAATTGTGCGGAGTTGCGTGCCGCGTTTATCACGTGCCGGTGTTGATTCGAGAAGTTTCACGGTATACGGGTGTTGTGGGGTCTTGTAAAGTTGTTCCCATGTGCCTGTCTCGGCAATTTTCCCCGCATACATGACAGCGACGCGGTCGGCGATGTTCGCAACGACCCCTAAATCGTGTGTGATTAACAGGACTGCCATCCGCAGTTCTTGCTGGAGGCGTTGGATGAGCTCGAGAATCTGTGCTTGGATGGTGACATCGAGAGCTGTCGTTGGTTCGTCGGCGATGAGCAGTCCTGGGTGACAGGAGAGTGCCATAGCAATCATGACGCGTTGTTTCATGCCACCGGACATCTGGTGCGGGTATTCATCGTAACGGGCAGCGGGTTCTGGAATACCGACGAGATTGAGCATTTCGATCGCTGCAGTCCGTGCAGCCGTTCCACGCAGATTCTGATGCTGTCGGATCGCTTCTGAAATCTGGTTGCCGATCGTGAAAACTGGATTCAGGCTGGTCATCGGCTCTTGGAATATCATGGCGATATCGTTGCCCTGAATTTTCCGCTTCTCGACTTCAGAGAGCCGCGTGATGTCTTGCCCTTTGTAGTAAATAGCACCGCCTGCGATGAACCCAGCAGGTTTCGCAACGAGTTGGATGATGGAGAGGGCAGTGACGCTTTTTCCGCAGCCCGATTCACCGACGAGTGCGAAAATCTCGTTCGGTTTGATGTCGAAAGAGATGCCATCAACGGCACGCGCAACCCCTTCTGGCGTGCGAAAATAGGTTTTGAGATTCTGGACGCTGAGCAATGTGTCGTTCATAATACTACTTTAGCACGGAATTTGGTAAAAGTCAAGCGGAATTTGTATCTATGATTTTCGGAGGGAGTCGCAAGGTAGAATCGGAATCGGGGATCCTGCTACAGTTGTAAATCATTGCCTGACAAAATATTTTTTTTATCAAATTCTTCGGTGTCAAAACCCCCAGTCTTTAGGCGGGGGATGTAGACACCGCCAATGTTTTTCGTAGTTTTTCCTAAACCTTTTTCTTTCTAAATCGTCTAAATAGAGAGTGTTCGGCATTGGTTGTACGTTGATGCACTGGTATATTGCTTGATATTCAGACAACGACGTAAAAG
>VXZL01000049.1:0-7949 GCA_009845505.1 Candidatus Poribacteria bacterium
AGTGAACGGTGTGTTGTTCGGCTCGCACGTAAAACTGAAGTGGATATGGAAATACTTCGGAGTTTAAACAGACTTTCAGACCTTCTGTTTGTTCTCGCTCGGACGGTAAACTTCCGCGCGAACACTTCGGAACCGATTTGGGAGTCGTAATCAAATTTTGAATAGTTCCCGCCGCATAATGAATTGCCTTGGAAAAAATAATGTGCTATCCTTAAGAATGTGCTATCCTTAAGAGAAAGAATTAAACCTAACAGATAGGACATAGGACAGGGCAATTTTCTATAAATGTAAGTCTTATTAACCTATTTTTACATTACAAAAGGAGAAAAAATTATGATTTCAAGATTAGTAAATCTATCTTTGATAATTCTGATTGCGTTGGTTGCATTGGTAGGCTGTGACAGGGCACAAAAGACTGTGTTGGATGTTCCCGTCGCAGATGCTACAATGGATGAGAGTATGACTGATATGGAAGCGACTCCAGTGAAGTTTATTTTGCTGATTGATTATCCAGAGGGCGGGAAAGATGCTTATATTGCATGGGTCACATCCGTTGTCCCAGCCCTGCAAGCGCCCGAAGAGGTCGTCCGGATAAGATCTTACGACAACGAGGACCCGGAAATGAGTCCTAACCGGCTCGTCGAATGGGAATTCAACAGTTTCCTTGATATGGCGACCTATCTGAACCGCCCAGAGATCGCTGCCATACTCGGAGATATCCCGAACCATACAAGCGTAACAACCGCGCATACGTTTATTCAGCGTTCCGACTACTCAAAAGGCGAGGGAGGCAATTGGCAAATTAAAGGTATCCTTCTGATTGATTATCCACTTGGTAGGAAACAGGCGTACTTGGAATGGGTTGCATCCGTTTCTCAAGCACTCGTTGCCCCACCTCAGTTGAAAGCGACGGCCTCTTACGACAACTATTATGGTGAATCTCCGCACCGGCTCGTTGAATTGGAATTTGCGAGTCAAGAGGATATTGATGCTTATGAAGAGTTGGAAGAGATAATGGCGATTGAGGCTGAACTTGATAACCAAGCGGGCAGCTGGGTGTTGCATACATTTGAGTTGCGTTCAGATTACATCAACGAATAATATCTGACATTCCGGAATCTTTCGTAGGCGCGCTTTTCGAGCGCGCCTTTCTTTTTTTTTATTTTATCGGGCGGGACCTGGACCGCTATATTGCCTACCGAACGCCAAACTGTGTGGTTCCTCAAAGGGTCGGAACGGCACCATATCCGCTATCTCCTGAAACCGCGCTAACACTTCCGATGGCAACGGACCTGCTTCAACAGCACGAACATTCTGTTCAACCTCTTCTACCGACTTTGCCCCGACCAACACAGTAGAAATATCGGGGTTGGATATAACCATGCGGATGCCTGCCTCTGGCAGCGAGAGTCCAATTTCATCTAAAAACCGGTAGAGTGCTTTGAACTGTTCTTGACGCGGACGATTCAGCCACCATGCCCCGGTTTCCACTTCAGCGTGGCGGCGTGACAACGCACCCTGTTGTAACGGAGCACCGATGACAATCCCCATATTCTGACGTTTTGCTTCTGGAAAAATTGAGATTGCCGCTTCACGCCAGAGCAGGCTATAGTTCTGTGCTGCCAGCACGACATCATAGACTCCCGTCGCCATAATCGCGGGTAGATGATGCGCGGTTGTGCCGCCTAATCCTGTGAAACGGACGATTCCCGCCGCCTTAAGCTCGGCTAAAAACTCACAGACGGGTCCATCAAATGTCTCGTGGCTTGTCCACCAATCATATTGTCCGGGACGATCGGGTTCATGCACCATCAAAATATCAATCACATCCCGTTTCAGCAAACGTAGGCTCTCTTCAACCGACTGACGCAAGATCTGCTTATCCTTTGGATTAAAGGGTTGTGGTCTGCCGCCGATTTTCGTGGAAAGATAATGCGGTTGCAGTACGCCTTCTAATGCTTCCCCAACGACCTCTTCACTATTGCCGTAGCTCGGTGCGGTATCAACATAGTTGACACCGAGTTCCAAAGCGCGTCGAATAGCACTGCGCCCGTCAGCACGGTTCCTACCACCACCTGTCGAAACAAAGAGTCCACCCATTCCTAAAATACTCACTTCAAGTCCCGTGCGTCCGAGAATTCGCTTTTCCATAGCTGCTCCCTCCGTAATTCTACAAAGTCGGCACATCTGATAGAACAGAGTTTACAACAGATCCTACTTTGCGTCAACGTTATCTGTGGTGAGTTTTATTTTTTCCGTTACCGAAACCAAGTCAAGAATATTAACAACGCCATCATTGTTAACGTCTGCTGCATTTTCTTTCCCAACATGTCCAAGGCGAGCAGCAATGAATCTTAAGTCTTCAATATTTACATGTCCATCGCCGTTGACATCCTGCGACCCTTCAGCGTCCGGCATTTCCCACAGGAGAATCGTACCATCGTAACTACCGCTAACAAGAGTTCTGCCATCAAGGGAAAACGCCAAATCGGTAATATATTCTGTATGCCCCACCAGTGTCTCAACAGGTTGGAGTGTCTCTGAGTCTAACAGTTGTATTTGATTATTTGTCCACTCGCCCCATGCGGCGGCAAGGGTTCTGCCATCAGGGGAAAAGGAAACGGAGGTAACCGCATCTGGATACTGCAACGCCGCCTTATGTTTTCCGGTATGCGGGTCCCATAATCGAAGTGTCTGATCGTAACTACCGCTTGCCAGTGTGTTGCCATCAGGGGAAAATGCAATAGAATTGACGGACTCCGCGTGTTGTGTTGTAATACTCAGACGGCGTTGGAGAGTAGCGATATCCCACAAAACAATCTCGGAATCTCGACTCGCGCTCACAAGTGTTTTACCATCTGGGGAAAATGCCACACACGTCAGCGGCGCGTAATGTCTGCTGAGAACGTGAAGGCGTTCACCCGTGTGAACATCCCATACACCTATTGTTGAGATCATATTATCCCCTCCGTACTCGCTTGCAATGAGTTTTCCATCTGGCGAAAACGCGACGGCATCACCACCTCCTCTCAGCGTAAAGACATGATTTCCGGTGTGAGCCTCCCACAATCGGAGCCGACTGTCGTTCCCGCTGCTTGCCAGGTGTCTACCATCAGGTGAAAATACAACGGTCCACACATAATCAATATGGTATCTGAAATTTTCGAGGTGTTCTCCGGTACGGGCATACCATAACCGAAGTGGAACTCCATCCGTATTCCACAAGCGAATCAATCCCCAACTGGCACTGGCAAGGGTTCTTCCATCCGGCGAAAACGCGACCGTATTGACTGCGTTTGTATGTTCTCCAAAGGTCTTGCGGAGTTTTCCAGTAGGGGCATCCCACAACCGGAGGGTCCAATCCCAGCCTGCGCTGGCGAGAGTCTCACCATCTGGCGAAAACGCGAGGGCACTGACCTGCCACGTATGCCCTTCGAGAATCCGTATAATCTGTCTCGTGTCGATATCCCACAACCCTATTTGATCAGTTGCCGCGCTTGCTAACGTTGTACCATCTGGTGAAAATGCTATAGCGTTGATACCCTCCGGGAATTTAGCATTTCCTTTCAGAATGGCGAAAGTTTCACCAGTGTGGGCATCCCACAACCGAATCGTTCCGTCATCACTACCACTGGCGAACATTTCTCCATCTTGGGAAAATATAACAGCATTAACATCGTCTCGGTGTCCTTTAAGACGATTCTTAAGTTCTCCAGTCTGGACATCCCACAATCGAACTGTGTTATCCCGTCCACCACTCACAAGGGTCTTTCCATCGGGTGAGAACGAAATGGCGTAAGGGGAGCCCGTGTTGTCAAAGCGCGTATCTCGAGGTTGACGCGTGGTTACATCCCATAAGCGAATCGGATAATCGGGCCATTCGCCACTACTGGCAAGCATTGTGCCATCCGGCGAAAACGCGAGGGTTACAACGTCTTCATATCCCTTAAGCGGACCACGGAGGTTTCCCGTACCTGCCTCCCACAGCCGAATGGGCGGATTTGGCAAATAACCACCGGTGGCTAAGATGCTGCCATCGGGTGAAAAAGCAATCGCCTGAACGTCATCTGGTCCTTCCGAGAGAAGGGTAAGTTCAGTATCCGTAGAGGTATCATAGAGCCACACACCTATAGAAGTCGCTACAGCCAGTTGCGTGCCATTTGGAGCGTACGCTATATCATTTATATATCCTTTTCCGCAGCGTGCAATTGCCCCTTCGGGTAGCCCCATCTGTGTATAATCCAGAGCGAAACTGTTCGACAAAGGTAGAACGGAAACCAGCAGCATTACACTCATAAAAAACAGTGTCTGTTTCATAAGTGGCGTGTCTCCTTTTCAAGCAATGGGTTCTTATCACGCCCGATGCAATTTGTATGCCATACCTGACCTACTAAATATGCTCCTATTTTCCGATTTAAAATGGATCACCTGCACAAAAACGGACAAACTTGTATGCACACTGCACGATATAGGGCATTCAAACACACACGCGTAAAATTTGTTTGACACTGCCCTGCTGAATGTGGTAAATTGATTATCAACTCTTATTGAACAATCTCACAGTCCTGTCAATAACAGGAGGGTAGGCGTATGAGTGACTTACAGTTGCAACAGTACCTCTTTGACGTGCAAGGCTACCTTGTCATCGAAAATGTCTTGCGTCCAGAAGAGGTCGCAACACTCAACCGACACATCGACGATCAACAACTCCCGACACCCGGAAGGGTCCAAAGATTCGGCAGTGCGCCGGACGGTCCCGGTTTTCTGCAGTGGGGAAAAGCGTTTTGTAATCTCCTTGACCATCCGAAAATTATGCCGATACTTCAATTCCGCTTAGGCGACTGCTTCCGCCTGGATCGGATTTACGGGATGTACATGCGGGAAGGCATGCCACGCGGACGGCTGCACGCGGATTATGGTGCGACCTCTCCAACAGCAAGAGCGAAGCACGGAGAATACTACTCCTTCCGAGATAACGAGATCCATAATGGATTTGTTGTTGTAACCTATAACCTCACCGATGCTGGACCAGAACACGGTGGATTTTGCTGTATTCCGGGGAGCCATAAGAGCAATTTCAAGCTGCCACGACAGATAGATGACGCGCCTGAAGCGTCACCTTGTGTAATCATTCCAAACGTGCCAGCAGGTTCAGCAATCCTGTTCACCGAAGCACTGACGCACGGGACAGCAGCGTGGAACGGAAAGCATGAACGTAGATCTCTGTTGTACAAGTATTGCGTTTCACACATCGCGTGGAAATCGCAGCGCATGGCACAACCGGAAGATATAGAACTCACAGAACGCCAAAAGATTCTCTTCCGTGAACCCGGCGACCCGTACCGCCACTTCCCATCGCTGTTTGACGCAGCATAGTAGAAAGTAGAGGTAAACGCTAACACCGATATGCCAAATTTCACGCAGCACCAGCTACAGAAAATCACAGCCGACATCTTTGAAGCTCGGGGTGTGCCGAGTCACGAAGCATCAATTGTCGCGGAGTTGCTTGTCGCCTCAAACCTTGCAGGCCACGATTCACACGGCGTTATCCGCATCCCACAGTATATTGGACTCATCGAATCCGGGTTAATTCAACCGGGAGCACCGATGGAAATTGAACGTGAATCGGCTTCACATGCCCTTATCAACGGCAATTGGGGGTTCGGACACGTCATCGCACAGAAGGCGATGTCACTCGCAATTGAAAAGGCGAAGTCAAGCACGATTAGCGCAATCAGTGTCTACAACTGCAACCACATCGGACGGATTGGGAGTTATCCGCTGATGGCAGCCGAAGCGGGTATGGTCGGCATCACGATGGTCAACGCCGGTGGGACTGCGCTCTACGTCGCTCCGTTTGGTGGCCGAGATGGACGACTCGCAACAAATCCTATCGCAATCGCCACACCGACGCGCAATGGACACCCAATCCTGCTCGACATCACGAGCAGCGTTGTCGCACAAGGCAAAATTCGCGTTGCGGTTAACCGTGGGGATTCCGTGCCACTCGGTTGGCTCATCAACAACGAAGGCGAACCGACACAGAACCCAAGAGACCTGATGGAAACCCCACCGGGGGCATTGTTACCACTCGGCGGGATTGCTGGACACAAGGGATACGCCCTCGGTTTGATGATTGACATTTTAGGGGGTGCCTTGTCCGGGGCAGGCTGTAGCGGTTCTGGAAACACACGCCTCCAGAACGGGGTGCTGATGATAGCACTGGACATCGCTAATTTTACACCGCTTGAAGACTTCTATGACCATGTTGACGGACTCGTTGACCACGTGAAAGCCGCACCGACCGCACCCGGATTCGAGGAAATCTTGACCCCCGGTGAAATTGAGGCACGTCAAACCGAGGATCGCCTACGTGAAGGCATCCCTATTGACGACGAGACGTGGCGGCAAATTCAAGAGACAGCAGCGGAGGTCGGGATACCGGAACTTGAATTTTGAGCCAATTGAAGCTGCCTGTTCAAACCATTATATTCGATTTCGACTATACGTTGGTAGACTCTGCGCGAGGGACGATTGATGGCGTTAACTTCGCATTCAGCCAAATGGGGTTGCCACTCGCTTCTGACGATACAATTCAGCGAGCAATCGGTTTATCGCTACCTGATATACTCATATCACTTGCAGGAGAAACCGACCCTAAACGTATTGATGAATTTACGCAATTCTTCCTTCAACGCGCTGATGAGACAATGGTTGCGTTAGCGGAATTCTACGAAGGTGTGCCAGAAACGGTACAAGTATTGTTGAACCTAAATATCCAACTCGCTATTGTTTCTCAGAAGAATCGACCTTACATTCAAGGGATTCTCGCCAAAGAGAATCTTGTAGATGCCTTCCCCGTTATTGTTGGCGGTGGCGACGCAGCGTATAAACCGAATCCAGAAGGGTTACTGCTGGCAGTTGCCCAAACGAGTGGCACTCCCGAACAGTGCGTCTATGTAGGAGACAGCGTGACTGATGCTGAAACCGCGCGCCGTGCTGATATTACGTTTATTGCTGTGTTGTCAGGTGTCACGCCGCGAGAAGCTTTCGAGGATTACGATGTTTACGCTGTCCTTGACGGTGCGTCTGACTTATTGGATTTAGAACTGTTGAAAGGACTGCAAAATTCCTGTACACTCCTTTTTGATAAGGTATTATGATTTTACTTAGGGATATCCGATGGAAAATAAACAGCCTACTATCGGTGCGTACCTTTTGAAAAAACTGCAAAGTTACGGGGTCGACCACATTTTCGGCATCCCTGGTGATTATGTCGTGCTGCTTTTCGATCTGATAGAGAAAAGTCCGATTCAACACATCGGCACGACACGAGAAGAAACGGCCGGATATGCGGCAGATGCTTATGCCCGCATAAAGGGTATGGGGGCTGCCTGTGTAACGTACGGTGTTGGTGGATTATCTATGATCAACGCTGTCACAGCTGCCTATTCTGAAAAGTCACCGCTGGTTATCATCAGCGGCAGCCCAGCGATAAAAGAGCGCGGTGAGGACGCGCTTTTGCACCATAAAGGTAGAGATTTTCATACACAACAACGTATCTATGACGAGATCACCGTTGCATCAGCACTCCTCGACGACCCCTTTACCGCCTTTAACGAGATAGACAGAGTGATAGATGCTGTCTATCGGCATAAGCGTCCGGGCTACATTGAGTTGCCAAGAGATATGGTGGATGTGGAAGCGACAGGCTACCAACGTCCCTCAACGATGGGACATGACAGTGATCCAGAAACGTTGAACGCTGCCTTAACCGATGCAATTGATTTTATAAACCAGAGCCACAATCCGATTATTTTAGCGGGTGCCGAGCTCCACAGATTCGGTTGCCAAAGCAAACTATTCAGCCTTGCAGAAGCGAAACAGATACCTGTGGTGACGACATTACTGGGCAAGTCAGTGATGCCCGAAGCACATCCGCTCTACTT
>VXZL01000049.1:7959-10562 GCA_009845505.1 Candidatus Poribacteria bacterium
TCTACTTAGGTATTTATGGTGGCGCGATGAGCAGAGATGAAGTTACGATGTTTGTTGAGACTTCCGATTGCGTCATTATTCTTGGTGCCTTCATGACCGATGTTAACCTTGGGATTTACACGGCAAAACTTGAACGAAGTCGCTGTATTTATGCGACCTCGGATAGGATCGCTGTCCGTTACTCTACGTACGAAAATGTCACGTTTGAGGACTTTATCGATAACCTGTGTTCTCCGCAACTCCGAGAACGCGGAGATATAGATTTAGAATGGGTCATGGAAGTGCCAGAACCCTTTAAGATGGTCCCCGACCAACCGCTTACGATGCAACGCCTATTTCAACACCTGAATTTACTTATATGTGAAGACATGACGATTATTCCTGATGTTGGTGACAGCCTCTGGGGGGCTGTGGACTTACGGCTTCCGGCGCGTACCGATTTTATCGCACTTGCCTACTATACCTCAATGGGGTTCGCAGTTCCCGCTGCAATCGGTGCACAACTTGGCAACCCTACAACCCGACCGCTTGTCATCGTAGGTGATGGCGCATTCCAAATGACTGGCACCGAACTGTCAACGACTATACGCTACGGGCTCAATCCGATTGTGTTGATTTTAAACAACCGGGGGTATGGCACTGTTCGACCCTTCATTGATGGCTCCTTTAATGATATAGAGAATTGGAACTATACCCGTGTGCCGGAACTCTTCGGCAGCGGGATCGCGTTTGTTACCCGGACCGAAGGTGAATTTGAAACTGCCATGAAGGCAGCATTTGCTGAGACACAACACTTTGCCCTAATTGAGGCGAGAATTGATAAATTGGACATGTCACCTGCACTGACTCAGTTTGCAGAGCGGGTAGCGGAAAAAATTTGAGTCGGTGGTGAACTATGTCAAAAAGAAATCAGGAGATGGCAGACATTCTCCCATTTTTCATGCAACTGCTTGAAAAAGCCGATGGTTTGCTAACCCGTTTGGAAGCACATACGGCATACGCATCAAGTGAATGCTTTGATAATTATATCGCTTTCCGATGGCGAGCGCAAAACGGATCAGGGCACCTTATTCCTGTCAAACATCCGAACATCGTCCGCTTATCTGACTTGATTGGAATAGAGCGACAGTCTTCGGAACTCGATAGGAACACCCGTCAGTTTCTCCAAGACGTACCTGCCAACCATGTGCTGTTATGGGGCGATCGCGGCACGGGTAAATCTTCACTCGTAAAGGGGATGCTGGCGCGTTATGCCAACGATGGACTTCGATTAATTGGTGTGAGTAAAGAGGGGCTTGTCCATTTACAAGAGATTGCCGAGATGGTGTGGGAACGTCCCGAACGCTATATCCTTTTCTGCGACGACCTCGCCTTCAGCGAAGACGAACCGGAGTATCGGGAGTTGAAAGCGATGTTGGAAGGCGGGATCTCCGCCTGTCCAGACAACGTTCTCATTTATGCAACCTCAAACCGTCGGCACCTGATGCCTCGACAGGTCCGCGACAATCGCTACCCACAGAACGACGAAGACGAACTATATCCGCGTGAAGCGACAGAGGAAAAGGTCTCATTGAGCGATCGCTTTGGGTTGCGTCTCGCTTTTCAACGGATTTCACAGGACACCTATTTGCAGATTGTCTCTCATTACGCACAACAACACAAACTATCCATTCCAACGGACGCGTTGCACCGCGCTGCACTGGAGTGGGAAGCCTCTTCAAGTGGCCGTTCAGGACGCGTCGCCTATCAGTTCATCGCGGACCTCGCTGGACGGTTAGCACTTGAATCAGATACAACAAAGTAATAGGCACACGCCGTGTGCCATAACATACAATCAGCACAGTTTCCAACTGTGCATTTACGGAGGTTTTCATGAAAAACCGATCAATATTCTATCTAACCCTGACGCTTTTCCTAAGCGGGACGCTCCTGATACAAACAGTCGATGCTGCTCCAACAAAAGGCACATTGCGCGTTAGTGGTGATAACACTTGGGTTGTGTTCATTAATGGTGAAGAGGTCGCTGCAAGCGGAAACTGGCAAGTCCCGACTGTCAGCGAATTTAAGCTTGACAAAGACTTCGCACAGATCGCTGTCTATGTACACGATGCCGAGCCCGGTGCTGCCGGTAGAGGCGGTTTCCTCGCTGACATTATCCTCAACGATAAACCCGATTACATCGGAACCGGTGAAGAGGGGTGGCGGTGCGATACCGGTGAACCTATCGCCGATCGGAAAGATGATTGGATGGAAGTCGATTTCGACGACAGCGACTGGGAAGATGAACTCGAAATTTATGAACAGTTCGGTGGTGGTATCTGGGGATTCGGTGCTGCAATTATGGAACAAATCCTCAAAGACCCCGAATGTGAAGCAAATTGGGTCTGGTGCGGTCCCAACGATGCCGAAGACGACATCTATTTCCGATACACTATCGGAACACTTTCCGTTGAACCTGAAGACAAACTCAC
The DNA here is from genome assembly GCA_009845505.1 of Candidatus Poribacteria bacterium. Classification (GTDB taxonomy): domain Bacteria; phylum Poribacteria; class WGA-4E; order WGA-4E; family WGA-3G; genus WGA-3G. Next base: position 10,431 of record VXZL01000049.1, read on the forward strand.
CACGACGTGGGCACGCATTAAGAGAGAAACTTTGTAGTTTTCTGACATAATAAAGGAGAATCAGATGAAAAAGTTTTTTGTTCCAATAATTTTGATTTTAGCATTCGCTTTAATCGTTCCAAACGTTTGGAG
>VXZL01000655.1 GCA_009845505.1 Candidatus Poribacteria bacterium
GTCTCATCCCGGGCGATGGCATCGGCCCCGAAGTGACACGGGAAGCAATGAAAGTCTTCGGGGCAGCAGCCGCAGAAGCAGGCATACAGTACGAAACAGTTGAATACGATGTCGGTGGCGATCGATATCTCGATACAGGTGAAGTGTTACCCGATTCGGTTTTAGAAGAACTGCGAGGACTCGACGCTATTTACCTCGGTGCTATCGGCCACCCGGATGTCAAACCCGGGATTTTAGAGAAAGGTATCCTGCTAAAGGTCCGGTTTGAACTCGATCTCTACATCAATCTCCGTCCTGTTAAACTTTATCCTGGCGTGCCGACACCACTGAAAGATAAAGGACCTGAGGACATTGACTTTATTATCGTTCGCGAAAATACTGAAGGTCTATACGCCGGCATAGGCGGTTTCCTGAAACGCGGGACGCCCGATGAGGTCGCCATCCAGGAGATGATCAACACCTACAAAGGTGTAGAACGCTGTGTGCGTTACGCTTATGAACTCACCCAAAAGCGCAATAAAGAGAATACATTGACGCTCTGCGATAAGGCAAACGTTTTGACCTACGCACATGACCTATGGCGCCGCGTCTTTGACGAAGTTGGCGAAGACTATCCCGATATTAAAAAAGAATATGCTTTTGTTGACGCAACGACAATGTGGATGGTGAAAAACCCAGAGTGGTTCGATGTCATTGTGACATGCAATATGTTCGGAGATATCATCACCGATCTCGGCGCGATGATTCAGGGTGGCATGGGGATCGCAGCATCCGGTAATCTAAACCCAGAGAGCGTCGCTATGTTTGAACCGATTCACGGCTCCGCGCCCCGTTATACCGGCAAAAATGAGATTAATCCAATCGCAGCGATAGGCGCAGCTGGAATGATGTTAGACCACCTCGGACACGCAGCGGCAGCAGCAAAGGTGGATCAATCCATCAGCGATCTGTTGGCGAGTGGTAAAATCAAAGACCTCGGTGCTGGAAGAATGGGTTATACGACAGAGGAGGTTGGCGATCTGATTGCCGAAGGTTTATAATCAGGTTTCCAAGCGTGCTGTAAAATTAATCCGATCTGAATACCGGTTCCAACGACTGAAGGTATACATATCGTAGGCACTCAGCGGTTTATAACCCGCCTTTTTGAGGAGATCATTAATAACAGGAACTTCATAGATGCGTTGTTGATGTACCTCCTCATAACGTCTAAACAACTCACCTTCACGGATAAAAAAGGTTAGCAATGTACGGCACATTTTGCTGTGATAGAGGTAATTATTTTTCCAAATGTAGGTATAATCCTCATGGTTTGCGGCGAAGGTTTTGTTGTGGAAATGCTCAACAATGTTCCGTTCTGTTGTCACGTCAAAAATAAACAAGCCATCGGGTTCGAGATGCTCAGCAACGCACTCAAAGACCTGACTGAGTTCGTCCTCATCGTAGGCATAGTTAATGCTATCATAGGTGCAAAGGATAGCGTCAAACCGTTGGCTGAGGTGAAAATCGCGCATATCGCCGTGATGCAATCCGATGTTCAGATCGTGCGCTGCCACCTTCTCCTTCGCAATTTCTAACATGCCTGCCGCTCGGTCTACCCCTGTCATCTTATAGCCTTTTAATCCGAGTTGTATCGTCAAGGCACAAGTCCCACAAGCCAAATCAAGGACGCGGCGCGGTTTACAATCATACCTATCGAAAAGCGACTCAATGTAATGGGTCCAACGGGTATAGTTCACATTGGTCATCATACGGTCATAAGCGTAGGCGAATTTCTCATAGGGGGGCGTTAGGTGTGTTTGCATTGTTCACGTGTCGTTTGCAAAACGCTATTGCAAGTCACTCGTTTCCTCCTTTAAATCCGACAGAGGCATTCATCATCCGAAGGAGTGTGTTAATCTCATCAGCGTCCCAGACCTCATCTCTGTTGGCTTCTATTGCGTATCTGCCGACAGCTCGAATCTTGCGGAGACTGATTTTCCGAGCGAGAAAACTGAATGGAAGCTGCATACCCGCAGTTTTGACCCGGTCAAACGTAGCCTCAATGTCATATCGATCGACACCTTCAGGTGCCTGTCGAATCAAGGCATCTCTCACCATATCTGTGCCGAAACCGAATAACTCTTTGATAATAAACCATTGCAGAACCGCAAGGCATACCGTGAGGATTAAGAGAAATGTCAAAACTTTGACGATATGCCGTTTCCATCCGGCTTGCTGGACAGCCATATTCAATTCACCTCGGGGTTGGATTCTGTATCTAACGCTTATATTACCAGTTTACACAGATGTCGTCAATAGGTTTTTTATGGATAAAGGTAAAACATGAAGATAGGAATTGTCGGTAGACCGCAAGTCGGAAAAACCACGGTGTTCAATACCTTAGCCCAATCCAATGCAGAAATTGGGGGCTACACGAATCGTGGTCAGATAAACCTCAGCACCGCTAATGTTCCAGACGAACGTTTGGAGCAGTTAGCAGAAATATTGCAATCGAAAAAAATAACACACGCTACAATTGACTATGTAGATGTCGCTGGTGTAACGAAATCGGACGTGGAACAGACAGAGTTGGACACTGGAACGCTCGCGTCCCTCCGCACCGTTGATGCTCTTGCCCATGTCGTCAGACTGTTTGAAGATGAAGCAGTACCACATGTTGATGGTAACGTTGATGCAGAACGCGATATCGAAAGTGTCTCCCTTGAATTCGCATTCGCCGACCTACAGATCGTTGAGGGTAGACTTACACGACTCCGCAAGCAATTTCAAAGCCAGAAATTACCAGAACTCCAAAGCGAAATTCGACTTTTAGAGGTGTGTCAGCAGACTTTGGAAGATGGAAAACCGATCCGTGTCCTCGACCTATCCGCCAATGAGGAAAAATTGATACGCGGTTATGGGTTCCTGACGCAGAAACCCTTGCTGCTGGTATGTAACATCGGTGAAACACAATTGGATGCAGTTGATGACATTCTCAAACACTTCAGGAAATACGAAGTGGAGCCGCAAACAGCAGTCATCGTGCTCGCCGCACAGTTAGAAATGGAACTCTCACAGCTTGAGGATGCCGATGCGGAAATTTTCATGGAAGAATTGGGATTACAAGAGTCGGCTTTAGAACGATTTATTCAGACCTCGTATAATTTGTTAGGGCTTCTCACGTTCTTCACAATCAACCCAACGGAGTCCCGCGCCTGGACTTTGCGGGAAGGGCAAACTGCTGTCGACGCAGCTGGGCGCGTCCACACCGATTTCGCGAAGGCTTTCATTCGTTCGGAAACGATTCACTGGACAGACTTAATCGGATGCGGGAGTTATCCCGAAGCGCGAAACAGAGGGTTGCTGCGATCTGAGGGTAAAACCTATCAAGTCCAAGAGGGTGATGTGTTATTAATTCTTGCGAACCCTACAAATTGAGCATCTGATCCCGCAAATCCGCAATCGCTTCCATCATCTGATTCCCCATGTGCTGATACATCTCACGTCTCGTCTCGAATTCCTCGGCGGTGAGTTCAAGCGGTTCACCGAAAATGACTCTTAGTTTTGATCGGCGCAAGCGTTTACTGTTGCGTGGCAAAACCCGTTCTGCGCCGCTGTGAAAAACCGGGATAGTCGGAACACCGGCTCGGTGTGCAATAAAGCAGGCACCATCGCGCGCTTTACCCAACGTCCCATCAACGCTACGGGTGCCTTCTGGAAACATAAGCACAACATTCCCATCTTGCAAAAGCGAGATCGTTCTTCGCAGCGCCCCTAAGTCGGGCGCGCCTCTATTCACAGGATAAGCATTATAAATCGAAATGAGTTTCCCTAAACCGGGGATATCGAACGCTGTACTGCGTGCCATGAAATGAATTTCACGGTTCGCAGCAGAGCCAATGATCACAGGATCAAGGAAACTGACGTGATTTGAAATGAGTAACACGCCACCTTCCCTCGGAATATGCCCAACGCCGTGCGCCTCAAGGCGACCCACGGTTTTACAGAAAAGGCTCGTAAGCCGATGCCCCCATCGGTAAATTGAACGGGGTGTCCAGAACTGATTATTGGTATACCACATAAAAACAGAGGGGTTACAACCCCTTCTACTCTCCTATTACTCCTGATTTCCGCACACTTGCGCAATAATAAAGTCGACCACTTCCTCAATCGTCTTATCTGTCGTATCCACGATAATAGCATCATCGGCGGCGCGTAACGGACTGTGTTCTCGTGTTGTATCTTTTTCGTCGCGTTCGCGAATCTCTGCCTCAACTGCTGCTACTGTTGTATCCACATTTTGCGCCTGAAGTTCAGCGAGTCTACGTTTTGCCCGCTCTTTCACGGAGGCATCCAGATAGAACTTAAAATCAGCGTTGGGAAAGACGATAGTTGTTAAATCCCGTCCCTCAGCAACGATGCTTCCCTCAGCACCAATCCGCTGTTGGTGTCCGACGATTTCGTGACGAATCTCTGGGATCTTCGCGACATCTGCAACCAACCTATTAACAGCCGGTGTCCGGATCTGAACAGATACATCTTCAGCATTGAGTAAGATCGTTTTGCCGTTATCTCTAAATTCGATATGACACGCTTTCACCTGTTCTATCAACTTCGGGCTATCCGCTGGTAGGCTATCCGCTATTGCCAATACAGTTACGGCTCGGTACATGGCTCCAGAATCGAGGTAGAGCAATCCAAGTCTCTCTGCGATCCGTCGAGCCACTGTGCTTTTTCCTGACCCAGCGGGTCCATCCATCGCAATCGTCACCTGAGGTCCAATCTTTTTCATGCGCCTCCTAACACTTCCCTGCGTTTTTTAACGATAGTCTGTGCTTCAACAAGTACACGTTCAATCTCAGCAAGATTGTCTGTTTGAAGTAAGGTTTTGAATTCCGTTAAATTGGCAACGATGTCCTCAATTAATGCTAAGAGGGCATCGCTGTTCTGCGTAAAAATACCGGTCCACAAGTCAGGTGAACCGGCGGCGATACGGGTGGAATCTCGAAAGCCGGTCGCTGTAAAGTCCAATGCTTTACCCTCTTGGATTTCGACATTCGCAACAGTATTCGCGAGTATACTTGCAATGAGATGGGGTAGGTGGCTTGCGGCACCGATGAGTTGGTCATGTGTTTTAGGTGAAAGGAGATACGGCACTGCGCCGACAAATTCCCAAAGACTCTTAACCAGCTGCAAGGCATCAGGATCGCTGTTTTCTGTGGGGGTTAAAATACACTTTGCGTTTTCAAAAAGCGTTGCACACGCCGCGTCTACACCTGTTTCGTGTGAACCTGCCATCGGGTGTCCACCTATAAAAGAGAGAGCATCTGAAGCGTGCGTCTGCAGACATTCCTCAACGGACTTCACCAACACAGACTTCGTGCTACCGGCATCTGTCAATACAATCCGGTGCTCTGGCGCAACGGATTCAACGATACGTTGCACCAATTCAGGAATCAATTCCACGGGTGTACAGAGCACTACAAGATCGCTTCCACGAATCCCATCTTCTATCTCTGTTGTCACGACATCAACGGCATCCCGTGCGAGTGCATTTTCGAGCCTATTGATGTTCCGTCCCAACCCGACGCGTTGCCCCTGGAACCCATTCTTCTTGAGTGCAAGCCCAATGGAACCCCCGATTAAGCCAACACCCCATATTGTAATTCGACGAAGCTGCTGTATCTGTGCCATAGAAGTTCAAGAAACCTTCAATCTGCGAACATATCGCTACACACTTCCATTGAGAAACTGATTACATTTTAAGAGAATTTAGGTGCTTCTGTCAAGTGAAAAACTTATGTGCCGGCAATCGAAAGTGAATGCAGAGAACGCTCTGACTGCTGACAACCATCTACCATATAAACCGATACATCGGCTTCTCTAAGAAGATACCGAGAAGTCCCCAAACACTTCCGACCAAGAACTCTCCGAGAATCAGTCCTAAAAAGAACGGCGCAACCCGCCGAAACGTCTGGATGCCACCGAAACGCAGAATGGCTAACTTGATGAAATAACTGATAAAGACGGAGAACCAGAAAAAATTCACTGCCCACGTTCCAGAGATTGCATACCCGATCGGATACAGGGGCCACCAGAAAAATCGAAGTCGAATCAAGGTCAGACCAAACGCAAACAGAAGTCCACAGACCATAGCAATTACGGACGGAATGTTCACAGGCATCGGGTTTGTGAGCCAATTCTGTGTGCGATTAAACACAGAACCCGACCAGACTTCAATCGCTCCACTCTCATAACCGATATGAAGTGCGCCCCAAAACGCAGCAAAAGGACTTAGCACCATCGCAAGGAACATAGCAATTGCAATGCGGCGTGGCGAACTTCGAGAGCGTTCTGCCAATTTTAAACCCTCTAACTGATGTGGCATGGTATTGCCACGATACGCACGGTTGAAGCAGAACACGAGCGAAAAGAGTGCCAAATTCTGTCCACCCAGCCGACGCATTCCGAATATTTTGGGGAGCAGCACATCGGGTCCCATGGAACGCAAATCGTGGATCGGTGGACCCAACTCAGCACGGACGCGGGTAATCACGGTCACCGTCGTCAGATGGATCGCAAAGACAAGCACTGCGACCCACAAAGACATGCCCGCCATCCACCAAAAACCCGCCAATAGCAGAAATCCACCGATGAGCCCTAAGACCGCAGCACGGTAGGAAATCGGTTCTTTTGCTGCCTTTTCTTTCTTTCCACGCCACGCCTGTCTGAGAACGTCTCTGAGATGGTGCCGCGCACTCCATAACGCCATGCCTAACACACCGACACAGACCCCAAAGGACTGGTCAAAAATGAACGGGAACCCCGGAATCCGTTGCAAGCCAGCGATACTGCCGAAAATCATCTCGAATTTCCAGAAAATGTAGAAGAACCAGAACGTAAACGAAAGATCCAACGGGATGAAGTACGCCATTCCGATAACGAACGGGAAGAAAACAATCGGGGTCCAGCCAATCGCGTTCCAAGGTTTCGTTGTAAAGAGCGGACGTAAATCGTAGAATTCGCCGCCGAGTCCAGGGAAGTTTGGAAACAAAAAATGGAGTCCATTCACGACATCTATTCCGCCTGCGAGAATTATCCCAACCCACAGCGGTTTTGACCGAAAGAAACGCGCCGTTGTCATCTGATAGGGTAACTCAATGATCGGATAGCTAAGCCTTTCGACTTCAATCCACTGTCTGCGTAGAATAACGTTGATGCAAAATGTTGTGGAAAGGAGGACGATGATAAACCCACTCCACGCCAGCGTAGGTTTCCACCACATTTGGAGATGTGGCTGTAGATAGAGGCTCGACTCGCCTGTAAAGTAGACGGTCAATTTATTTTTATCCGTCAGCGCAAGCCAGTCTGGGATATAACGATGAAAAAGCGTGCTCCACTCGTTTTCCTCTGTCGCCAGCCATCCAACCGTGGCAATATTGGTAATAATTACCTCAAACAGATCGTGTCCACAGATGGCTGAGGCGACGGACAGCATCGCATAGAGTGTTAGGAGTTCGCCTTGGGTGAGTGCGGCACGTGGTGCGAATCGGTGCAGGGCTGTATTGAGGGCTATCAGGACGGCAAGTGCGAAGATGGTATTGAAAAAGAGGGACATCGTTGTTGGAAAGCCTTGATCCCAACGCAGCGATGCGAAGACCCAATAGTTATTGAAGGGGATCAGCAGGAGTCCAAGCCAAATAATCCGCCACCGGATTTTTCGGTGAGATGCAGACGTAGCAAAGGGGAAAGAGCGTCGCAGCATAGAGGGTACCCGTCAGGATGCGTGAGATTTTCAGCCCGAACCGCGACGCTATTATACCTCAGAATCGAACCTGACTCAACAAATTTTTCCTTGAAAAAATAAAGAAAATCTGGTAAAATAAGCCCTAAATTATCCAAGTTCAAGGCAACCGTTTTTAACATGAACGCTATAAAAGAAGCGCACTATAACCTCGGTATCGCTTATCTGGAAGCCGGACAATACAACAGAGCCATCCCTGAATTTGAAGCCGCCATAAAACTGGATGTGAATTTTATAGAGGGGCACTGCGCGCTCTGCCGTGCCTATCTCGAACAGGGCGAACTGGAGAAGGCGAGTAGTGCGGTCACAACGGCACTGGAACTTGACGCTACTCACCAACCGACGCTGCTCCTCCATGGCACCATAACGGAAGCTTATCACGACAAGGGCAAAACCTACTTAGATGGCGGACGTTACACTGAAGCGGTTACAGCATTTCAGCAAGCGATAACGCTTGACGCGGATTTAGGGGATAACCCGCAGAAATCTCCTCTGGAAAAGACGCATATCCATGCCCATTTGGGTGCTGCCTACATCGGTATGAAGGCGTATCAAAACGCCATCGATGCATTGCAAAACGCGATTGCCCTTGATCCAGATCTTGTTGATGCACATTATAACCTCGGTCGTGCCTACATTGAACAGGGACACTCTGACAAAGCGATTCCGCATCTGGAACGTGCCATAGCGATTTCTCCAAATCTCAAGAGCGCACACTACAACCTCGCACGTGCCCACCGAGCATCGGGTAATTTGGAAGCGGCAACACACGCTGTCACGGAAACATTAAGGATTGATCCGAGTTATCAACCTGCCCACGAACTCGCGAACACAATAAAGCAAGCACATTACAATAGAGGCATCACTTATCTCAACGATGAACGCTATAGCGAAGCCGTCACAGCCTTTCAAAGCGCGATAACGCTCGATCCTGACTTTACAGCTGCCCACTACAACTTAGGATTAACCTTCCTCAAGATGGAGTCGTATCCTCGCGCTGTAGATGCGCTTCAGAAAACGATAACGTTGGATCCGACTTATGTCGCTGCACACCATTCCCTTGCACTCGCTTATCTCGGTCAACAGGAACTTGGAAAAGCAAGAGATACGGCAAGAAACGGTTTGGCGGTTGATCCGAATTATCAACCACTTATTTCGTTTTTGGCAGCGGTTGATCCAAGCTTCACTGCATCGCCACAAGAAACGGAAACCGCCGCGCCGCCAGAACCGGAACAACCTATAGTCTCACCAGTTGATGTAAAGCCGAAGCAAGAGACCCATTACGAACTCGGTATCGTTTATCGGGATGCGAAAATGTACACTGAAGCGATTGCGGAGTTCCAAAAGGCGATAACTGTGGATCCGAACTTTGTAGCTGCACACACGAGTTTAGGTGAAGTCTATCTTGAAACCGGAAATCTCAAGGATGCAGAAAACGCAGCGAACGCGGCGTTAAAAATCGATGCTAACTCTCAACCAGCGCGTCAACTTTTAGAGGCTATAAAACGTGCACGTCCCACTTCGAGTCCAGCGAAAGCACCTGAACAGACAACAGCTCTTGATATACCGAACAAGCAGCGAGACTTAGAACGCGGTATGATTTTCCTTAACAACAGGCAGTATAATCAAGCCGCTGCGGCATTCAAACGGGTGATAAAGGCAGACCCTAATTCGGTAGAGGCACACTATGGATTAGGGCAGGCTTACCTCGGAATAGAAGCATTCGATGATGCAGAAGCTGCAGCAAACGAAGCGTTAAGGCGAAATCCAAAGCATCCGCCCACACGTGAATTGATCCAACTGATAAAGTTCGCCAAAAATAGAGAGAAAAATCGGGGAAAACGGAGGACAATTCTGAGGTATGCTGTGATTTTGGGGGTGATTGCGCTCGGTATTTTCGCAGGCATAGGGTTTGAAATCATCCCCTGGCCCGATCCGATGCCTCCAATTATCTCAATAGCAGCCTCTTTGGAGGAACCGTCTGGAAACGACTTCCTTGATGCCGATGAAACAGGATATATTAGACTCACTATCAGCAATAAAGGTGGTACAGCACGCAATGTAGAACTTAGACTTGAGCCGCGTGAACGCACATCTTTTGCAGGGTTAACGTTTATAAAACCAACACTGATTTCTGAGTTAAAAAAAAAGAGTATAGAGACTATTAGAATCCGTGTAACCGCAGCGAAAAAAATACAAGGGCGGGAACAGTCCTTGCAAGTCCAATTGCTTGATATGGATAAAATATTCCTCGCAACAAAAGATTTCACCTTCAAGATTATACCGCAAACACCAAGACCAGAGCCACCAAGGGGGCGATAATGAACAATAGGACATTGGGTATTATCGGCGGAGTCGCTTTAGTTCTTGCCATCCTCGCGCCATTCGTATTAGGAAATGCTAACAAGGTTAAGAAGTTTTTTGAAGAAGCTGAAATGCTGTATGAGCGTGAAGACTACGAGATAGCGATCACAAAATACACGAAGGCACTACAAGAATCGGAGAAAATTGGAGCGAAGACTGAAGCCATTGATACGTATTTCACCACCCTCGTCAATCTCAAAATTGCGTGGTGTTACTACAAACTTGCTGAAAACACAAGCGATGTCAGACATAACCAACAGGCCCTCGTACATATCAAAAAAGTTGCGTCAGATACACAAGTAGCCAAATATCAAGAAGAGCTCACCTACTTGTGGGCAGAGAATCTTTACGCAATTGAAGAGCATAATCAAGCAAAATTTAAATTCGCCCAATTGATAGAAAAATTTCCAAA
>VXZL01000566.1:0-8065 GCA_009845505.1 Candidatus Poribacteria bacterium
CTATTCAACAGCACAAAAAATTTCAGAGTGACGCTGAATCCAAACCCATCCCAAAACCCTAAGAACCCACACCCTATCTACGTTTAGACCGTTTTCCCAAGTTTACAGATTTCCCATTTTACTCTGAAATTCAATAATCCGTGATGTAGACACAGAAAACTATCAACCCAGAAATATCTCTAATCCTGAAAACCCTAAAAATCCGGATTTTGACAAATATCTGCTGACTGCCAATAGCCAATAGCCATTTGAAAATCCTTTGCTTAAAAATCTCCCCTTATGCTACAATAATTACCTGAAATAACCCACACAGACGGAGCGTGCTAAGCAAAAAACAGATATGACTCTTCAAGAAATAATTCTGACATTAGAGAAATTTTGGGCAGATCAAGGCTGCATTATCCAACAACCTTGTGATATAGAGGTCGGCGCAGGCACATTCAACCCTGCAACGTTCTTGCGATGCCTCGGACCAGAGCCGTGGAAAGTCGCTTATGTAGAACCCGTCCGGCGCCCGACCGATGGCAGATACGCCGAAAATCCATTCCGCGTTGGGGCATACTATCAATATCAGGTAATCCTCAAACCCGCACCTGAGAACGTACTACCGCTCTACCTTGAGAGCCTTTATAGTCTCGGTATCTCCCCCCGCAAGAACGATATCCGATTCGTCGAAGACGACTGGGAGTCCCCGACCCTCGGTGCCTCAGGACTCGGTTGGGAAGTCTGGTGGAACGGCGCAGAAGTAACACAATTCACCTATTTTCAGCAGATGGGAAGCATCGATCTCGACCCGATATGTGCTGAGATTACCTACGGGCTTGAACGCATCGCACTTTACCTACAGGATGTCGATGACTTTTTCGATATCCGCTGGAACGAACACGTTAACTACGGCGATGTCCACCGGCAGAGCGAAGTCGAATACTCAACTTACAACTTTGAGCAGGCAAACGTAGAGATGCTTTTCGACCTCTTCAGCACCTACGAAAAAGAGACCCACGCCTGCTTAGATGCCGGGTTAGTGCTACCAGCGACCGACCATGTCCTGAAATGCTCTCACACCTTCAATATGCTCGATGCCCGCGGTGTCATCAGCGTCACAGAACGGGTGAGTTACATTGAACGCGTGCGACGACTCGCACAACGGATTGCACGGGCGTACGTCAAACAGCGCGAAGAAATGGAACATCCCCTCATGGGACGTTTCGGCACGGTATCGCCTTCCACCACCATAGATGAGGTTTCTAACCTCACCGAACTAGCTCCCACCCCGGTAGATACGGTTTCTAACCGCACTGAAACCACTGAGCTCCTCTTTGAAATCGGCACCGAAGAGATACCAGCAGGTTATGTCCCACCTGCGCTTGAGCAGCTTCGCGAAATCGCAACCGACTCCCTTACAAACCACAGAATCCCATTCGGCGAAATTGAAGTCTTGGGTACACCAAGGCGTATCACACTCAGTGTCAAGGACATAAAAACGCTTCAAGAAAGCCAAGAAACAGAAGTGGTAGGTCCCCCAAAACGCGTCGCGTACGACGAAAACGGTGAACCCACAAAAGCCGCTATCGGTTTCGCAAAGACGCAAGGCGTGGAACTCTCAGCACTCCGCATCGTTGAAACCGAACGTGGAGAATACGTCGCCGCCACTAAACTCGAAGTAGGCGAACCGACGCAAAAGGTGTTGCAAACGCTTCTGCCTGAATGGATCGAAACCCTCCGCTTCCTGAAAACCATGCGTTGGGAAACGGAGTATAAAGGACAGCGCGGGTTTGCACGTTTCGCACGTCCTATCCGGTGGCTTGTTGCGCTGTTAGGAAACGAAATTGTCAACTGTGCTTACAGAGGACTGGATGCAGGACGTGTAACTTACGGGCACAGAGCCTTGCATCCGGAACCCATAAGTTTGGCATCAGCGAACTTAGACAATTATACCGAAGAACTCCGTGCTGTCGGTGTAGTCGTTAGTCAAAACGAACGGCGCGAGACAATCAAAAAACAGGTAACACGTATCTTAAAAGCAGAAGGGTGTCTCCCAAAACTCGACGACGAACTACTCGATACGGTGAATTACCTTGTAGAGAACCCACAACCCATCGTCGGCAATTTTAGTGAGTCGCATCTGGAAATACCGCCTGAAGTGCTAATCACCGCCATGAAGAAGCATCAACGCTATTTTCCAATGTGGAAAAACGACACGGCACTTACAGCGAAATTCATTACAATCTCCAACGGGACAGATGGCAATAGTGATGGCGTTCGACACGGAAACGAACGCGTGCTCCACGCCAGACTTAACGATGCCGAGTTTTTCTACAATGAAGATCAGAAAACCAGCCTTGCCGATAAGGTCGAACGTTTAGGCGCAGTTGTTTTTCATGCCAAACTCGGTTCACTTTTGGAGAAAGCAGAACGGCTTAAAGCACTCACCGTCTTTTTGGCGCAGCTTGCAAGCCAAAAACTTGCTAAAGAAAAGTTCGGCGCAGAACTGCAGCTGGCAGAAACGACTGTTCAGCACGCAGAACGCGCAGCTTGGCTCTCTAAGGCAGATCTGACAACCCAAATGGTCATCGAATTCCCATCACTGCAGGGTATTACGGGAAAATATTACGCCCAAAACTCCGGTGAAGAGGAACCCGTTGCCATTGCCATCGCCGAACACTACCAACCCCTTGGCGCAGACACACCACTGCCCGAAACCGAAATCGGCGCGATCGTCTCTATCGCCGATAAAATTGACACCATCGTCGGATATTTCGGGATAGAAGAACGTCCGACAGGCTCGCAAGACCCGTACTCACTACGACGACATGCCCTTGGGACAATCCGTATCCTCCAAGACCGGCACCTCCCGCTCGCTTTAGATGCCATCGTCCAAAAAGCCGTCTCACTGTACAAGGTAGCGTTAGCCGATGACACACAAACGAGTGTCCTGAACTTCATCAAAGAACGCCTACGCGTCATCTTGTTGAGGACAGAGCAATACGCTCCCGACCTCGCCGATGCCGTCTTAGCAGTTGGCAACGTAGACATTATCAACATTCTCAAACGTGCCAGCGCACTTGCCGAATTTCGCTTGACACCAAATTTTGAGGAAGTATATAATGCACTGAATCGGGTACTGAGGATTTTACCACAGAACCCCCCAGAAACCGTAGATGCTACGCTGTTGCATGACGACGCCGAAAAGCAACTGTTCGACCTTGTCACTGAAGTAGAACCGAACTTTAAGCAAAGCATTCAGGAACGCGACTATGCCAAACTCCTAACACAACTCGTCGTTTTACAACCAGCAATAGACACATTCTTTGATGAGGTGCTGGTCATGGCGAAAGAACCCGCACTCCGCACAAACCGATTGGCATTGTTGAACCGAATCGGACGAAACATTTATGCTATCGCAGATCTTACAAAACTTGTAATCGCAGGGAAATAACAAATAGCAGTCAGGTCGTTCTGTACTGCGCACGCCACTTTCAGCCGTGAGCGGTCAGTCACTCGCTTGTGGGAAATAAAAACGTTTGTGCCTGCTATACGGTTTAACTGACAACTGAAAGTGAGCGTAGTGAACGTACTGACAACTGACAACTATAAAACGAGAGGAAAAAACATGAAACGACGCGTTGAATATCTGCTGTGGCAGACACACCTTATTCTCTTATGTATCGCTGCTACCGCCTTTCTGATGGGATGCGGTGAGAAGGAGAATAGGGACATTATCGAAGCGCGAGCCGCCATTGTTCGCGGGGATTATACCGCCGCACAAGCCGCCGCTGAAAGAACAGAAGCTGGAAACCAAGAAGCGACGCACTTACGCGCCTTCTTGCAAAATCGGACACGCACTGATGCCAACAGTTGGCATCAAGCCATTGCAGCGTCAAACGCGTATCTCGAAACATTGGCTACCGACATCCGCGCGATCTCATTACAGGAAGATCCTGACTCCGACGAACTCGATCGACAAGAAAGACTCACCCGTTCACAGAACGCTATCTCTGGACTCTTTGCCCTGTCACTCGCTGAGGCGGTCGAAAAACGGGCAGAACTGCTATCCGAACTCACCATACCCGCAGACACCGGGGTCGTCATAGCACTTTTAGCTGCGGAAAAGTGTTATCAATCTAATGCCCGGGCAGCTGCCAGACAACTGATAACCCAACTTGGAAATGGAGAACGCGTTGCTGAATTACTCCAACAAGCAACACACCATTCAGACACAGCCGTACAAAAAGAAGCAATCCGCCACCTCGGTGCCATGCGTAAACCTGACTTTATACCCGTCTTTGAAGATGCGCTCGCCAAAACCGATAGCTCACCAGAGGTCGCGTATAGAGCAATCGTCGCTCTTGAACAACTCAGAAGGGTACTCCCCGATGGTACAGCCATTGTAACCGGACTGCAACTTGCACTGAAACATAACAGTGCCCAAGTTCGGATGCACGCCGCAAAACTCATCGGAGCCATCCAAGCCCAAACCACTGTGCCCGACCTTATCAGGCTCCTCGCGGATCCGAATACTTATGTCAAAGATACAGCCATAGATGCCCTTAACCGCATAGGCGAACCCGCGATTGCACCACTGATTGAGGTACTCAACACAAATGCACACAACCTCATCCCTGACGAAGATAGCGGTTTCACCACAGAATACCAATACATCGCGAGTGCATACATCGATGATTTATGGATGAAAAAATACCGAATCGGAACACAATCCGCTGCAATCAAAGCACTCGGACTGCTTCAAGCAGAAGCCGGGGCACAGCCACTCATAAATGAACTATCAAACGAAGAATTACAAACAGAAGCCTTAGCAGCACTCGTCCAGATGCGCAACGTCGCTGTGCCTTTTCTGATTGATGCCCTTAAAAACGCCTCTGATGCAATTCGCGTACAGGTCGCAGATACGCTCGGACAAATCGGGGATCGGCGCGCAATAGTACCTCTCATTGAAGCACTAAATACAGATTCACATAAAGAGGTGAAAGCATTCGCAGCGATAGGACTTGGTAATATGTACGCCCGCGGCGAAAACAACAGCGCAGTCACGGCACTCACCAACGCACTCTCCTATGACGATACCACTGCCACTAACGCAGCGGAGGCGCTTGGAAAAATCAGCGTCACCACAGAAGATGCCGTCCAAAAACTGATTATCATTGCGCTCGATAAACAGATGCGTGAAACCTTGCGCGCTGCAGCACTTACCGCACTCTGGCGACTCAAACCGGAAAAAGCAGTTCAACCGATGCTACTCCTCACGTTCAGCGACGAAACCAGCCCCGTCCTCCGTGCCAGTGCCGTCAAAACTTTGAGCCGCATAAAAGCACCTGAAACCGTGCCTATTTTGACATGGATGCTCTCTACACGATTCGATGAAATCTCAGATTTTCAGAGGCACATGAAACGCGAGTATAAAACGCTTGACACACTTCGAACACAAGTTGATTCCTTCCAGATTCAGTGGACCCCTGACTACCCACAAACCAACTACCGCACATGGGGTGAACTTAAACCGATTCCCAGTCTCGTCCGTAGTGAAGTTGCCCGGGCACTTGGCGTTATCAAAGGAGAAACCGTCATAGAACCCTTAGTTCGCGCACTTGAAGACGACGGACGTGCTACGGTGCGACAGAGCGCAGCATGGGCACTCGGTGAAGTCAAAGGCGACCCGACAATCGCACCACTTGTAAATGCACTGAAAAAGGATAAACAAGGCGTCGTCCGGCAAGAAGCAGCCATTGCCTTGGGAAAAATCAAAGGACAAAAAGTTGTCGATCCGCTTGTAGATGCGCTGAAAAATGATAAGTATGAAACGACACGCTTTCAAGCCGCAAAGGCTCTCCGAGAAATCCAAGCCGGAGATGAAGGGCTTGTTGATGTTGTCAAGAAGGGGTTAGGAAACTTTGATGACGGATATGAAGTCCAATCCGTACAAGACGAAGTCATCGGCGCACTAATCAAAGATGGAAATGTTGCAACATCCACATTCGCAGTCGAGGCATTAAAATCTGCCGATGATGAGTGGACGCGATGGGCGCTTGTACATGTTATCGGCACACTGAGTAAAAAACCCGCGCTTGATGCAATGGTGGCAGAACTGAATCATCCGAGCTTCGTCGTCCGTAAACGGGTGACAGAAACGCTCGGCGGTTTCAAAGAACGGAGCGTTGTCGATTCATTAATTATTGTTCTCGAAAACACCGATGAGATGAAATCCATACGTGCTGGTGCTGCCAATGCACTCGCTGGACTCAAAGACGAACGCGCTGCAGCAGCACTCCTGAACGCACTTACCGATGAAAACGCCGAAGTCCGATTGAGAGCCGTCACAGGCTTAGGAAACCTCAAGGATGCAAAAGCCGTCGCGAAACTCAGCGAAATTCTTGAGAATCCGTTAGAACCAGATGATGTCCGCGCCGCCGCTGCAACTGCTCTCGGTAACATCGCCGATAAAACAACCGAACCCGCTCTGATTCGCGCGTTAGACATCCGCGTAGGAAATATCTCCAAAAACGCTATTATTGCTCTCGGTAAACTCGAAAGCGAAGCCGCTATCCCAAAACTCATCGCTATCCTTGAGGATAAACGGATCCCATTGGATGCCAGTACAAACGCGTTAGCCAATGCCTCATCACGGACAAAAGCCGCAATTGCTCTTAGCGAAATCGGTGGATCCCGTGCCGCTGAAGCACTCGGGAAACGTCTCATTGACGACACAGAATATATCGTCGCTCTTGAGGACGCAGCAAACAGGAAAGCTATCGGTGCTGATGACCTCAAACGAAATTGGAGTTGGGAAGCCTTCGTCAACGCCGCTAAAAAACTCGACTTACCTTCGTTTGTTGCCCCTAAAATGGCTGCACGTACTGTGGACAAATGGGAAAATCATCAGGTCAGAAACGCCGCAACGGTTGCCCTCGGTAAATCTGGCACTGTTACGGATACCTCCTATTTTAAAGAACTCTTAACCGATCCGGTTGTGGATATCCGAAAAGCCGCGGCACTCGCCATCGGACAAGCTGGAATCCGGGAACTCATGCCAGAACTCATCCAGATAATGACAGGTGAAACCGAAGTCAACAAGGATGTCCGGCGCGCCGCTACACAAGGACTCGGCGAAATCGCTGATGAAACAACAACCGATATCCTCATCGAAGTTATGAATAACGACGATAACCACGTCGAAATTCGCCGCGATGCGTCAAGGGCATTGGGTAATATCGGAACCGACAAAGCGGTAGATGCGTTAGTCAAAAAACTCAGAGCACTGCATGAAGCCCAAATTACAAGAGGGCTCCGCCTTGACACCATCAAGGCTCTTGGCGATGCAAAAAACGCGAACGCCATCGCAGTGTTAGAATTGGTTCTCGAAGACCAAGACGCAGAGATTCACTTCCAAGCTGCAGTCGCACTTTTTGAAATTACAGGTGAAGGCTACGGCTACAACCGTATATAACATAAAATGGCTATTAACCGTCAGCAAGAGCAGCATGTGGCAGAGAAAAGGAACAAAACTGTCACAAGATCTACTGACCGCTGAAAGTGAAACGAAGTGGAACGTGCTGACCGCTGACCACTATTAAAAGGAGATTTTTTATGGCTTTCTTTGAACTACGGCAATACAGAACGCAACCCGGGCAACGCGAGAATTGGGTCAAATACATGGAAGAGACTGTCATCCCCTTCCAAATTTCTAAAGGGATGGTCGTCATCGGCAGCTTCATCGGTGAAGAAGAGGACGATCTTTACGTCTGGATCCGCCGCTTCGAGAGCGAAGCACAACGCGAACAACTCTACGCAGCCGTTTATGAAGATGATCGGTGGTTAAACGAAATTTCACCGCGCGTCGGCGAACTAATTGATAGGGAAAAAATCGTCGTCACACGCCTCGAACCCACTTCTCGCTCGGCACATCAATAGTCGCACAAACTGTTATTTTTCGACCTCGTTAAAAGTCCAAAACGGAGGTACCCTGATGAACGCTGAAGAAAAATACCTGTTTGACCTTTGGGGATATATTAACATCGAAAACGTCTTGGGAACAGACGAACTCGCTGAA
>VXZL01000566.1:8075-10518 GCA_009845505.1 Candidatus Poribacteria bacterium
CGCTGAATTGAATGCCCTAATCGACGCACAAGAGTACCCCGATCCCGTCGACGATGATGTTTATTCACAGAGATTCGGTGGATTCTTGAGTTGGGAGAACAACGCATTCCGAAAACTCCTCAACCATCCGCGCATCATGCCGTTCTTAGCAGAGATCGTCGGTCCAAAATTCCGACTCGATCACGTCTACGGCATCTTGATGATAGAGGGAAATCCAGGCGGAAGGCTCCACGGCGGCGGTACGCCTTACGACCCAGCGCAGTACTACGTCTTTCGGAATGACCGGATGTATAACGGCTTAACCGTCGCATCATGGGCATTGACCGATATGCTGCCAGGACACGGAGGTTTCTGCTGTATTCCCGGAAGCCACAAGAGTAATTATCGGTGTCCAGACGATTTCCGACCCGTTGAGGAGAACAAAATCTGCATGGCACCGGTACATCAGAAAGCAGGAGATGTCGTCATCTTCACAGAAGCATTGACGCACGGCACCCTTCCTTGGACTGCTTCCCATGAACGACGTTCAATTCTGTTCAAGTACTCACCCGGTCACTCGTCATGGGGGCAAGGCAGATACGACGACGAACTCCGCAATCTGATGGCAGATGAGGATCAGAAGTTGATGCTGGAGCCGCCTTACGTCGCAAATCGGAAACAAGTGGTTTAGGAACATCTCCAATTGTAGCATAGGCTGTTAGCCTGTGCAGTCTTGTTCCTATAAATGCAATGTAACCTCTTAGGAATAGTATAATACCCTTTCTGATTGAAATTGTAGCATAAACTTTAGTTTGTGCATGCTTGTTGCAGAGACTGTGAGCCTTTGCATCCACGAAAGGTTAATGCAATATAAACGCTTAGAAATTGTATAACTTTGCGTCAGTCTTGCTACGTATAAAAGTTACTTTGGCGTGGTGGTAATTTGCAATCGTAAGCGAAATGATAACAGAAGGCGTTAATTTTATCTGCCTTAATCCACTATTCAACAAAAGAACTCCTTATGGACTAGGACTTACGCAATATTGACAGAAATAGTAGGTTTGTGAAGTTGTTTTCGTATGTAGTCCTCAAGTAAACTTTCTTTGAGTTGATAAATGGTTTGACCGGCTGCACGTGCGGCACGCGTCAAACTCACCTAAACCCATAAACAACACGCAATGTGATTGCGTTGGGCACGATGGAGACGACTTTGGCAGCTGCCAATACCTGTGGAGGGAACGAGAAACTCGGACAAATTTCGGAGATGCGGAGGTTTCGGGAAGCTTACATTGGGGCCATTTTCACTTTCTTTGGTCGAAAGTACTCTGTACATGCCCATGAGGCAGATGCAGTCGTCTTGACTGATACTGAGCACAGTCTTAGAACAGATCCAAGTTTTTACACAGTGCTGACACCAACAAACTTTTTCGACGGAGTCACTTATGGTGAAATTGAGGTGTACTATGGGGTAGTAAACCTCACGATGAATTTCTCAGGCTACAGAATAGTAGATGAGCGCACAGGCGATCCAAGGGAACTGCACCAAACTAATGATGCATACTATCTACCCAATTTGCATGCCTTTTGGATAAATGTTCCACCGAGTGAAAGAACCACTGACGGGATCAGTGCACTGGAGCATATCATCCGTGTTGGAGGAATGTTCGTCATTCCGGCGGACCGATTTGACACAAGTACCTATTCAAAAATCGGTGACGCACCAACTACGTATTACTACGAAAATTACGCTGGTGGTATTGGTGTTGCTAAAAAACTTTTCAGCGTCTGGCAAGATGTGCTGAGAAAAGGAATTGAAATCGCTGAAAGTTGTGAATGCCGGTCAGGGTGTCAGAATTGTATTGAGCCTGCAAAGAATTACAACACCAGCAACGCAGACGACAAAATAGATAAAAGAGGAGGGATTGCATTGGCAATACACATCCTTGAAGAGGCAAAGCGAGGGCCTGATCGGAGATTCCAAGACGGGATGATGGTTCCGGTGTAAGCAGGAACATTGGAGAATGCTATAGAACTAATCCAAATTTTCTGTAGGTATAGCACTTCACTGGCAGGTATGAGTGGACAAACATCTTCTTCTGTGCAGAGTTTACGCAACTATTGACTGTCAACTGTGAATTTTAGGGTATGCTATCTGTAAGCGACCAAAAAACTCGGTCGATACTAAACAGATACCATCAATTTGAATATCTTAAAAATGACGGTTGGGAAGAAGTAAGGGTATCAGGAACCCAAGAACTCAAGATTAATGAATGGTCTGATCCCCAAGAATATTTGATCGTGGAAGAAGGTATTTGGACCTATATTCTTGAACCAAGAACATTTTCCTTTCGGCTTGATCCTGGAAAATACCTTGGAAAAATGAATATGACCTCTTGTGAAATCATAGATTCCGATGGTGACACTATCGAATTCTGGACTAAAGATACTCGGTAGTGTTTAAATT
>VXZL01000357.1 GCA_009845505.1 Candidatus Poribacteria bacterium
TTCTTGATGTATGTAAATATTCTTACGAGATGTAGTCCGAAAAGTTACGCGATATTTCACGCGAACGCCAATATCAGCAAACCCAACCCAAATCTAAATAGCCGAAATGGAAATTCTGTTTCGAGTGTCTAATTTTTAGGAGACCTTACATGGCAACCACCGATTTAGCACACCATATTCAGTCGATCCGCCTCGTTGATACACACGAGCATATGCGGCGCGAAAACGACTGGGTCGAGAACGGTCCCGATATTCTCCAAGACTTGTTCGGGAACTATGTTCCCGCCGATTTAGTAACAGCGGGTGCCTCTCCAGAAGCAATGCGCGATCTAATGGACGCTTCCAAGGATATCGCGTCGCGGTTTGAAGGCATCCGAGAGGCATGGGAAGCAACTCAGTTCACCGGGTATGGTGAGGCTGTCAGCCTCATTGCCAAACATATCTATGGCCTTGACGAACTCACAGGCGATGGACTCGCAAGTGCCGATAACCTAAAGACGCTTCGCACTCCCGGTAAACGCTATCACATTTTACACGACCTCGCAAATCTTGACCATATCCAAACAGACGACTTCAGCTGGCCGTGTACCCCGGACACTTCCGGTCCTGACTTTTTTCTTTATGACCTCTCTTGGGCAACATTTTGTAACGGACAGATAGATCCAAGTGCCATTCACGCCGAAACAGGTGTTGAAGTCAGCAATCTTGCCTCTCTCAAACGTGGAATGGAGGCGATCTTTGCTAAACACGCCGGTTGTGCTATCGCTGTAAAATCGCAACATGCTTACAACCGCACGCTCAACTGGATCGAACGCAGTGACGCTGAGGCTTCCGATGCCTTGAATACTGTGCTAACGCAGCCTGCTTCAGAAATCAATGAAGCGACGCGCTTGTGTCTCGGCGATTGGTGTTGGGCACGCGGTGTTGAACTCACGATTGAACACAATCTCCCTTTCAAAATTCACACGGGTTACTATGCAGGCAATGATCGGATGCCCGTCCGCCGTATTCCTGCTGGAAATATGTGCGCCTTGTTCGCTCGGTATCTTGACGCGAAGTTTGTCCTCATGCACATCGCCTACCCTTACAACGATGAACTGGTCGCCCTCGCCAAGCACTACCGAAATATCTGGGTAGATTTCTGTTGGGCATGGAGTATTGATCCCTACAGCTCACGCGATTTCCTCCGCCGGTGCATCCACGCAGTGCCGTCCAATAAGTTATTCGCCTTTGGTGGTGACACGGGTTGGCCAACGAGCGCGATGGCGTATGCCATCCAAGCGAGAAACGAGATCCGCCGTGCGCTTGAGGCAGAAATCGCAGACGGTTACCTCACAGAGAAACAGGCGATGGCGTTTGCGACTCGGATTATGAATAGAAATCAGTATGCCTGTTTTGACATCGACGGCACCCGCGCAAACATTGCCAAAGCGGCCTGACGTTAGGGGTGAACATTGCGTTTATGCGTCGCGTAAGGCTTGCAAGCTCGTTGTATAAGGTGACCGCGCCACGCCTTTTTCAGTAATAATCGCCGTGACGAGTGCTGCGGGAGTGACATCAAAGGCGGGGCTATAGACTTTCACGCCTTCAGGTGCGGTTACCTTTCCGAAACCTTCGGTTACCTCTTCCGGTGCACGCTGTTCGATAGGAATTTCCGCACCGGTTTCAAGTGAAAAATCTAATGTTGAAGTCGGGGCGGCGACATAAAAAGGAATGTCGTGTGCATCGGCGAGGATAGCTACATTATAAGTGCCGATTTTGTTTGCAGTGTCGCCGTTGGCAGCGATCCGATCAGCCCCGACAACAACACACTGAATTTTGCCTTCTTTCATAACCTGTGCTGCCATATTGTCACAGATAAGGGTCACATCAATTCCGGCTTGCATCAACTCCCAAGTGGTGAGCCGTGCGCCTTGTAGCAAGGGACGCGTCTCATCGGCATAAACCTGTATCTGCTTACCGGCTTCGTGTGCACTGAACATCACAGCCAACGCGGTGCCATAGTCAGATGTAGCCAACCCGCCGGCGTTGCAGTGTGTCAGAATGGTATCGTTTTCATTTAGCAATGCCATTCCGTGTTGTCCAATCGCGCGACACATCGCTTTATCCTCAGCGATAATCTCTAAGGCCTCTGTGAGCAGCATCTCTTTGAGTTCAGAAATCTGAAGGTGGCTGTTCTGCTCGGCTACTCGCGTCATCCTATCGAGTGCCCAAAAGAGGTTGACGGCTGTTGGTCGCGAGGTAGCCAAGTAATCGGTTGCGGCTTTGAGTTCAGCCGCAAAAGCGTCATAAGTTTTCGCCGTAGAATTCCAGATTCCGAGCACCGTACCCAAAGCACCGGCAATGCCGATTGCGGGGGCACCTCGCACCCGCAGCGACTTAATCGCTTCCCAGATTGATGGAAGATCGTCACAATAAATCTGCTTAAATTCGTTGGGCAACAGCGTCTGGTCGATGAGTCGGATTCTACCATCCGCCCATTCAATTGTTGAAAATGCCATTTTTCGCAGCATCCCCTCCCTAAAAAAAACGAAGTATGTTGGTAAGTAAAGAGACAAAAGACTAAGATTATCCTTTAAATCGGACATGTCAGCTGCCCTAGTTCATCAGTCAACCGTAGGTTCTCGGTGTAATCAACCGGGCAATCAATGATCGATGGAACATTTTGGCTGAAAGCATCATTGAGTATAGGAACGAGTTCGTCACTACTTTCAACCCTATAGCCCTTAGCACCGAAGGCTTCAGCATATTTGACAAAATCAGGGTTCGTAAAATCAATATGTGCGGGTCTTCCGAATCCGTTCATCTGTTTCCACTCAATAAGCCCATAAGCTTCATCATTGAAGATGAGTGTGACAAAAGGGACACCGACCCGGACCGCAGTCTCAATTTCCTGAGAGTTCATCAAGAATCCGCCATCGCCGCAGACGGCTAAACATTTACGTTCAGGATAGATAAGTTTGGCGGCAATAGCTCCTGGCACAGCGATGCCCATTGCAGCAAATCCGTTGGAGATGATACATGTATTCGGTTTATAACAGGGATACATTCGCGCAATCCACATTTTATGTGCGCCGACATCGGAAATGAGAATATCGTCTTCAGCAAGTACAGAACGGACATCACTCAATATCTTTTGGGGTTTTATCGGAAATCCTTTGTCATCTCGGTGTTCATCGAGTTGATCGAGTATAATTTTCCGCAAAGTATTTGAGGCATATTCCGAATCTTTAGGATAAATTTCTTCTGCCATCAGATGTCTGAGGCTCTGCCGAATGTTCCCGACCATCTCGACATCAGTGACATAAGCGGCATCACTTTCACTGGTGTCGGTATCAATATGAATGAGTTTCTTGTCGCGATTTGGATTCCAGAGCCGAGGGTGGTATTCAACAATATCGTAGCCGATAGCGATGACGAGATCTGCCCGGTCAAACCCGCAAGAGACAAAATCGTTGGCTTGCAATCCAACACTGAGTAAGGAGAGCCGGTGTGTCCACGGGATGCTCCCTTTCCCCATAAAAGTGTGGGCAACCGGAATGTTTGTCATTTCAGCGAATTGGGTCAGTATTCGTGAGGCTTTTTGTCGGACGACCCCATTTCCTGCAAGGATGATAGGCTGTTTTGCATCGTTAATCAATTGCGCAGCGCGCTCCAGACAGGATGCGACAGGTTCCGCTTCGCTCGGATAGTCGTGTCGGATAGGTTCGGCATCGATCTGCATCTCTGCGACATCCTCGGGAAAATCGATGTGGGTCGCCCCGGGTTTCTCACTCGTTGCTGTTTTGAAGGCTTTACTGATAGATTCCGGTATGATTTCGGGTAGGTGGATGAGCGTGTTCCATTTCGTCATCGGTTTGAAGACGGAGACAACATCCATGTATTGATGCGATTCTTTGTGCATCCTGTCGAGGCTGGCTTGTCCAGTAATTGCGACGAGCGGTGCCCGATCCATATTGGCATCCGCAACTCCGGTGACGAGGTTCATAGCACCGGGCCCGAGGGTGGCGAGGCAAACACCGGCGCGTCCAGTGAGACGACCGTAGACATCCGCCATGAAGGCGGCACCGCGTTCATCACGTGTCTGAATGAATTGAATCTTTGACTCCAAGAGGGCATCCATCAAATCCAAGTTTTCTTCGCCAGGTATTCCGAAAATATAGTCAACATTTTCGTTCTCAAGGCATTTAACGGTGAGTTCTGATGCTTTCATGATTCGACTTCCTTAGATGTATTGCTAATAGATAATGAGTCCTAAGTTAGTTTCCAGAATTTCTTAACGCTAAACTTAGAAATATTGATGACAATCAGCAAAAATTTGTTTTTTTCGATTCCGTCCTGTGCAATAATATAACAGATTGCGTCTAAAAAATACAGACTTAAATCCAGAGCACAGAACTATTCATGATGGCTTTTACAACATCCCGAACAAGTTCGGGCATCCACAGATAAATTCGCCCACATCATTCTGTAAATAAATATACGAAGGCTCATGAAAATAAATTTTATCTATCTCTACATTCTCGTGTTATTCGTAAACACACAAATCGTTTTTGCCCAAAGTAATTCAGAAGGCTTCCTTCATATCACAAACACCCCTGGTGAACTCATTGTACGCCTACATTCAGATGCTTCCGTTGGAGCACTTGACAGGTTGAATAAACGGCTCGGTGCTGTATCTGCCGCCCCTATTTTCTCACCAGCGACACCTGCCGGACAACACCCGCGTCTTAAGAATACCTACCTCATCCGATTCCCAATACAATGGGCATTAGAGCCGTTGCTGCAGCACTATGAACAACACCCTGCTGTTGAAGCAGTCGAATTGAACCGTCTCAGTCAGCCTTGTGTAGGAACGGTGCCAAATGATCCGGGTTATAGCGAGCAGTGGAACCTGAGATTAATAAATATGATAGAAGCGTGGCGTATTGCGCAAGGAAGTCCACAGGTAACAGTGGCTGTTGTGGATAGTGGTATAGCGACGCGACATCCTGAATTCCGCTCCCAACTCTGGCAAAATAGGGGTGAAATACCTGAAAACGGGCTTGACGATGATAGAAACGGTTATATTGATGACATCAACGGTTGGGATTTTAGCGATGCGCCGACGCTACCGGGTGGTGGCGATTGGACAGTGCGCGACAATGAACCTGAGGACGAGACTGGACACGGCACACATGTCTCCGGTATTATTGCTGCGAAAGCACACAACGGGCTTGGGATTGCCGGGATCGCCCCGGAATGTCGTCTCATGCCGTTGAGAGCAGGTTTCAAATTTGGGGGCGGTGAGTATCTCCAAAACGACGATCTTGCTGCGGCTATCGTTTATGCAGCGGATAATGGGGCACAAGTGATTAATATGAGCTGGGGAGATACTGTGAACGCCTTCATCATAGAAGCGAGTTTAGAATACGCTTATGCCCGCGGTTGCGTATTGGTCGGTGCCGCGGGAAACTCAGGATCACTGGGATCTTACTATCCTGCCGGTCTTAAAACCGTTATCTCCGTCGCTGGACTTGGGCAGGAAAAACAATTGTATAGCGATTCTAATTTCGGGGCAACAATTGACATCGCTGCCCCGGGCGAAGAAATTCCGAGTACAGATATTGACGGTGGTTACCAAAACAGGTCTGGCACGTCAATGGCAGCGGCACATGTCTCTGGCATCGCAGGCTTGGTAATCGCTGCGAACCCAAATTATAGCAACACAGAAGTCCAAGAAGCCCTCACCGCCACTGCAGAACCATTATTTATCAATTCTCTCGTCGGTGCGGGGTCACTTGACGCATACGCCGTGCTTACGACTTCAACAGCGGTCATCGCTCAAATTGACGCGCACCAAATAGCATCCCACGTTGAAGGATCCAGTAATATCGAGATTTTCGGCAGTGCTGGCGGATCTGGATTTATTGAATACTGGCTGGAGTATGGGGTCGGTGAAGTCCCAAATTTATGGTTGCCTTTAGGACCTGTGCAAACGAAGCCTAAGTTTAATGCCTGTTTGCATAAGTGGGACACTTCTGACTTAGCGGAGAACCGATACACACTAAGACTTAGCGTCAAAACAGAAAACGGCGAAATCAAGAGAGACAGAGTCGTTGTTGACGTGAGTCACACAGCACCGCTCATTTCAAGACACGAATTACAGACATGGCTTGCAGGCGACAGAACCGACTCGGTCGTTACGTGGCAAACCGACGAAGTATCCATCGGTGAGATTGAGATTTTTGATATAACGGGAAACATTAGCAGGGCTGCCCGCTCAGATTCAGAGAACCTTCTCCATATTGTGAATGTATCCGATTTAGGTATCCCACCGGGCAGCTATATGTACCGATTGTTGGTGGCAAACCGCGTTGGACTTCTACGCATCGATGATAACAACGGGTCACTGTATCAGATTGAAACACAGAATACCCGGATTCAGCCGTTGCCCCTCTTGCAAGCCGCATCCGCTGAACAGGGGTTGCACGCAGTTGTCGCGCCAGTGGATATGAACGGAAATGGGAAATTGGAAATTATCGCCACTGAAATAGACACGGGTTCCGCAAAGATTTTTGAGATACAAGATAACGGCAGATTTGCGGCAATCTTTTCATTCGCCGAACCGCTATGGCCCCGGGCAATATCAGATACCGACGGGGACGGACGGATAGAAATATTGTGCAACGCTTTAGACGTAATCTTTTTACTGGAGCAACCCGCACAGGGCATGTTCCCGACAGAACGCATTTGGGAGGTCCAAGGGAATTGGAGCAAAACGATTATAGATGCGGATGCGGATGGGATAGATGAAATTATCGCGCGCGACGACGCTACTGACGCCATTTATGTATATGAGGCAAACGGAGATAACAACTACTATAGGACGGCTATACTCGAAAACCCGACGTTAGGGCACAATGGACTCAGCGCAAATTTTGTGACGGATGATTTCGATGGCGATGGGCAGATAGAAATTTTAGCTGGCGATAATGACAGTGAACTATTTTTGTACGAGGCAATTGGGGACAACACATACAGACAGACATGGGTTCACGCACTCCCTGAAGGTGATCCACAACTCTTTGCCGCTGGTGATATGGACGGCGATGGCAAAGCGGAATTCGCTATCTGTGCGCAGACCGGCACCGCAATCGGCACTACACCATTGGATATTCGTTACTATCACTGGGTATTGACCATTTTCACTTCGGAAGGTAATGATGCCTATCGCGCTGTATGGACACAACGGATTCGTGACGTGCGTGATGGTGGAAACGGAATGGTTATTGCGGACATAAACAACGATGGACGGAATGAATTGTGCCTCGCCACTGCCCCAAATTTCTACGTTATTCAATACGATAACGGAGGCTACCATCCGCTCTGGCACCATCCGGCGACAAACACCTCTAATCCGATCGTGGCTGACATCAACGGGGATAGGATGAATGCACTGTTGTTCAATAGCGATAACGCCTTAGCGGTCTTTAAAGCCTCGGCATTTTCAAGTTCGCAGCCGAAAATTTTCCTTAGCACACCGTGGGGTATTACAGCGAAACCGGTTGACGAAAGTTCCGTGTTGGTCTCATGGCACACCTCGGAGAAATCCGTAACACACATCCTCTATCGTGGAGAGCGTCGGGACTCGCTGCAGCCGATTCGTGAAGGGATTCGGGAAACTGCGTTTACAGATAGTGGACTCACAATGGGAAAAACTTATTGGTATGCGGTTATGTCGCAGGACTCAAACGGCAGACGCTCACGCGGGTCCACTTTGGTGTCTGTTACGCCGACGCGACGCCCCAGATTACATGCAGCCGATTATTCACCGCCAAATCAGCTCTTGCTACAGTTTGACAAACCGATGGGATTGTCAACGACGCACGCTGGACGTTACCGGCTGCACAAACAAGAAGGAACAGAGAGTCATGCAGGAAGTTATGCACCGACTTCAGCAATTCTGGATAAGTCCGGACATCGGGTCGTGCTTACATTTTCCCCTGCCGTTTTCCGCACAGGAAATCGCTATCAGATTGAGGCACTACAACTTTCGGATATGGACGGTGCGGAACTTGCAGACGACGCGAGAACATTGACAGTCCTACTGCCAGCACCGACGCTAACCGAGACAATCGTCTATCCGAATCCAGCGGAAGGCAATGCGGTTACTTTTGATAAACTCCCTATTGGAACGAATATTTACATTTACGATGTCGCTGGAAACTGCATCGCTGCGTTTGAGAGGACGGAACGGGAGAGGGATAGAAAGGTTTGGGATCTTTCTGGAATTAGTAGCGGAATTTATGTCTATGTCCTTAAATCAGAGACAGATCGACGTATCGGCAAACTTTCGGTCATCCGTTAAGTCTCATCTATAGTTTTTGGGACCTGCATTCAGATGTACATAGGCAGGATTGAGTTTGAGAACGTTCCGAATTGATTTTATCGCCTTCTTTCGTTCTCCTGCTTTTAAGGCGACCTGTGCGAGGTGGTAGTGTGTCTCAACAGCATCACTTTGAAGATTGATGGAGCGTTCTAAGGCTTTCATGGCTTTATTCATCTGCCCACGTTTCGCCAAAACCCAACCGAGGGTATCATGATAAGCGGCGACATTCGGATTTAACGTGACAGCGGTATAGGCTAACGTCTCAGCAAGGTTCAGTTTCTGTTGGTAACCGTCAACATAGAGACGTGCGAGATTGTTATACGCTTCTCCATATTTCGGTGCAAGACGGATTGCCTGTTCATAAGCGCGCTGTGCGTCTTGCAGACGCTCAAGTTTCATATAGGTAGTGCCAAGAATGTTATAGGTCTCGTAGTCCTGCACAACTTTTGCTTCAGCAGAAGTAGTCGTTGGATACATGCCGCTAAGCGAGGCTTCAGCGGTAAATACACCTGGATGGACATTCTCCCGCTCCTCCAGAAACAATTCATACGCTTCAGCTGCGAGCGCATACTGTCCCTCCTTGAAATATGCGAATCCAAGTTTCCTATAGAAATGGATAGGGAGTGCCCCAAGGTCTCTGCTCAACTGATAGGCACTAATGGCTTGTCTATAGTGTCCCTCTTGGATGTAAAAATCGCCTTCAGCCAAAGAGCGTTTTACTAAATCCGGGACTTCGGTAGCCGAGAGTCCCATACTCAATAAAGGGGTCTCCTTTGCGCCGCGATACTTTTGATATTGCATAAAACCAATTGTGGTGGCAAGGAGAATGCTCCACAAAATCAGGTAGACGCGCGAACGGGACACCCACCTTTTGGAGAGGTATTTTCCAGGGTGCAGGACAGCAAGAAAAAAGTTCTCATGTTCCTCTTCGGAGGGTGCTACATCCGGATGATATGGAACAGTGGCGGCATTCGGTGCCAATACAGGAAGCGCGACAGACGAACCCGCAAGCCGCGGCGATTGCGAGATTGATTTTACTAAATCGTCTATTTCTGGATCTTCATCTGGATCTCGGTATTTTTTCTCCAGAATCTCTGTATCTGCTTCGGGGTCTGAGGGCCCTGGATCCTGGATTTCGCTATCCTCATCCGATTCTGGCATCTCCGCATCTGGCATCCGGTTTTCTGAAAGTTCCGTTTCCGTTACGGTCTCCTCTGGTGTCTCAGTAGATGGGTTATAGTCGTCCTCATCTACTATTTCTTCGGGTTCAATCTCAGTTCTTAAGTCTGATTCTACTGAAGGTTCTTCAAAGGTATCTTCTACAGCAACCTCTGTTTGTTCCTGATCCAGTTTATCTGTTGTCTCAGCATCGCGAGAGGTACGCGGGTTACTCCTATTGAGTAGGTAATGTAAAAGTGAGTCGTGCCCCTTTTCCGCCTCTTCGACTTCCACAGGGTCTGGGTCCGGGCGCGGCGTATCTTCAGATAGCGTTGATTCAGGAGGTTGGATAGTACGCTTTTGAGCAGGAACAGTCGCCTCTTGGTTTAGCTGCTGAGGCGTGTTTCCGTTACCATAACGTTCGCGAATCTTACTAATGCATTTCTTGACCTCTATCCGTGTAAGCATAGAGTCAACGTTGCTCAGCGATTCCAAGGTCGGAAGGACCTCGGGATTTCCCAACTCACCGATAGCTTCCAGCATTGCCCAAACTGTCAAATCTTTGGATTCAGCTTGCAATGCTTCAAGGAGAGGTTCTATTGCCCCGGTTGCCCCAAGACCTTGAAGTGCTTTCGCTGCCTCACGCCGTATCATCGAATCAGAATCGGAGAGTGCCTCAATTAAGAACCCTACACTGCGAGCGTCCCCTTGAACAGCAAGACCTTCAATAGCACTGCTACGCACGACGACCGGTTGCGTTGTATCTGTTAAATTCTGAATGAGTTGGTCAAAAGATGGCATAATTTTTTAATAGAAGTATTTATTGCCAACAGTATTTGCTCGCCCTTTGTCGGTAAAGTTCTGAACACACTTTTAGACTGAAAATTAGCCAAACCCAGAAGAACCTTACCCCTGTAT
>VXZL01000334.1 GCA_009845505.1 Candidatus Poribacteria bacterium
GTTCATAATAAGCACCCGACGGACTGGCGTATAATGCCCGGATCACTTCAGGTCGGTTTTCTACGGTCATCCCCATCTTTTTCAGCATTGCGTAGGTGTCTGCTGCGGCGAACTCATGATTTCCTCGAACATAGATAAGCTTGTTACCATTATCGCCGAGTTGCCTTCGGAGTTCGGTTATCCGGTCAACAATACGTATATCGCCATAAGGAGGGTGCCTCGGTTCATCTGGCTTATAGTCGACCGCATCTCCAAGTATTAGTCCGTAAACGTCTTCACCTGCTTGAATCCGCTCGATGAGGTTTGTGAGTCGTAACCACTGGTTAAAATCGTCCCAATGTGCGTGCAGATCAGAAACAATATAGACAGTGCCGTGATCAGGTAGAACAACGATGTGTCCATCGCGTGTCAATTGATTAGGGTATTCTGCAAGCCGTTTGGGTTGTGCTATTGCTATTGAAGCGAGCGAAAAACAGAGGATGGTGTAAACTATAGGGGCGTTCATCGATCCTTAAACCTTAAAGAATGCGTCCACAGTATCTTCCTGTTGCGCGAGTTTATTGAGGTGACGCCGTCTGCGGCTCCAACAGACAAGATAGCCGAGGAGCGCGAGACCGCCGAGTCCACCCCATAAGATGTATGAGTTGGAAAAAAGAGATGCCCATCGGTAACGCTCCATCAACGATTCGCGCCAACGGACATCGTAGGTGGCGAGATTCCATCCAACTACGTCTTCAAAAGCAGTGTTGAAATTACGACCAGCATGAAGCTTCGCAATAATGTCAAACAATGCCTCTCTACCTTTGACTTCAACTAACCAACGGACAGCGTCTTGGCTTTCGGCGTAAGCCAAATCGGCACCCATTTGCGAACGCGGGAAACTTCGCTCCAATTCCTGAAGTGGCAGTATAGATTTCGAGAATATGTGTTTGAGTAGTGTTCCGTGGCGACTCGGCACCCATTCATCAGCAAAATAGATGGCAATACCCTCCACGAACCACAAGGGAATCTCTTTAACGGCTTTGCGTGTACACTGTCCAAAGAGGACGTGTGCGATTTCGTGGCGAAGGACTTGCACTAACTGTAGTTTGGCAAGAGCTATATGTTTTGGGTTTTGGATAACAATCCGGCGACTCAGCGGAAAGGCACACCCGACCGCCCAATCCTGAATGGGTGCGTGAACAGAAGCCTGAAATGCTTTCTGTGTATCACAGACCCAGATGTCAATTATTCCTGGCGACATACGACTGGTGAGCTGCGGCATTTCAGCGTAAAACTCTTCTGCAATCTGAAGAATTGACACTGGATCCGCTGTCCCTTCTCGATAGTAGACTCGAAAATGTGGGCTCTCTACTGATTCCCAAGTGGCTGATGCTGAAAGTATCGGCAGTAGTAATAGGAAAAGAATAAGGTTTTTCATATTTAGTCACCCGTCCCTCCCAACACGCGTGAGGTTCACCACGAAACCTACGGATAAAGATGAGCGACTGCGCTGCCGTAACCGTTGTAAATCATTGTTGGGAGCCTTTCTCCGGTTCCAATCATTCTCTCACTGGCTTGTGACCACCGCGGATGCGGCACGTTCGGATTGACGTTCGCCTCAAAGTCGTACTCCCGCGGTGCAAGCGTATTCCAAAAAGTGCGTGGCTTCTTGTTTGTCAATTCAATGCTAACAATAGATTTAATACTTTTGAACCCATACTTCCAAGGTACGATGAGCCGGATAGGTGCCCCGTGCTGTGGCGGTAGGATGTGTCCGTAAATGCCGACAGTGAGTATTGTCAAGTCATTCATCGCTTCAGCCAATGTGAGTCCTTCATAATAGGGCCACGGATAGCGCAAATTGCGTTGTTGCGGTGCTACCTCTGAATCCATGAATGTGAGCATTCGCACATATTTGGCATCCGCTGTTGGCTGAACTTTTTCAAGGAGTGCTTTCATCGGGAAGCCGATCCAAGGGACCACCATTGCCCATGCTTCAACGCACCGAAAACGATAGATTCTCTCTTCCAACGGCATCTGTTTGATTAAATCATCGATGTCCAAGGTCATCGATTTTTCGACGAGTCCTGATATTTCGATTTCCCAAGGGCGTGTTTTGAATTTCTTCACTTCTTTCCAAACGCCGCTCTTAGAGGTGGTGAACTCATAATAGTTGTTATAGGTAGCAGCAACAACTTCGTCGGTCATCTGTCTATCTACTGTAAAGTTCGGATTATTTTCAGCATTAAGTTTCTGTGCACGATACGGCTCTAACTGTTTTTCGACCCCTTTGTTCTGTGCACAGGCGTTTGAACTCGAAAAGAGTAACGCTCCCGCGCCCGCTAATCCCAAATCTTTAATGAACTTCCGACGATTGATATAATCTGATTCAGATGTTGCCTGATTTTCAGGAATTTCCCATTCCTTTGGAATTTTAATATACGGCATGAGATTGCCTCCGTCTTGATTTAAACTACACCAGCTTGATTCCGATCTCTGTTTCTCTTTTCTGATAGAAAGTGGCATTTGAGAATATCACAAACTCAGCGCAGATACTTATGGTATAGTATATCTTATTTTTCTCTGCGATGCAACTTGAATTTGGGCATTTATTGGATATTCGAGCGCCGCGCCGTAGAGATTCCACATAATGTGACGGTCCTCTAAAAAACGATGCTCATCCTGGCAAAGTTGACCAACTTAATATCTCATGAGAAAAGAATGAAATTGAGGTCCATTCGGCTGCCTGATTTTTTTTTGCAACTTTTTGAGATTTTGGTGTATAATACCCTAAAGCGTTTATTTGGTTCCCACTTTCTGATGAAATAGCGGAGTTGATTGAGCAATGTTGCAGAGACATCGACAAGTTCTCATTCTACTTGTAGGACTATTGTATGTTTATTCGGTATGCCCGCTTCTATGCTCGGCTTTTGAACAGAAGTTCTGTCACGATGGATCTCAAAAGGTCCTGCCCGGAACTGTAGAAGTCCAATCAAGCTGCTGCCGGAGTACCAAGACAGGCGCAGCGGATGGAGCCGAAATACCGTCGGAAAGCGGTAAATTGTGTTGCTCGACCAATTTAGAACTTGTGATTCCAGATGACAGGCACAACACGTCCGAATTCCGTGAATTGATCGGACGGTCGCTCGTCTCAATCCTTCCTATCTCAGCGACTTTACCTATCACACCGTCGGAGTCACTCCAAACGCTCCGCATACCTTTAATTTCCACGTTTTTCCCCGACCACTCTCTATCCCGTAGAGGTCCTCCATCTATCCTGTCTTAGGTGAGTTTCCAAAAAATTCCTGAAGCATTCACCTATCCTTTATTACTATTACCAATACTTTTACATATCGTTTTCCCGCGTTCTCTTTGAGTGAAAATTTGTGCCGGGAACTGCTAATAGATCTGTAGTGAGAAGTCTTGTGTCTTGCTGCGCTACAATATTTATTTTATGGATGGTATAAATTACAAATTATGAAAATGCGTTTGTTTTTCTGCGTGATGTTGTTCAGTTGGGTTTTTGTCTCTTTCGGATTCGCACAAGAGAGTTGCCCAGCTTGAAGCAATCCCGTCTTACCGCCAAGCGGTATGATGAGTGAAGTCAGTTTGGCTTCAAAAGAGATAGAGCAATTTCAAGTAAATGTCAATATGTTGGTTTCGCCTGATGCACGAGGTGGGCATCGAGCGTCAACAGGGCTGTCTGCAGCAGGAGAGATAATAGATGCTCCTTTGCATAGACACCGTGTGGCGTTGAGTACTTACCGGATTGATGTTGGGTTACAATACTTGCTTAACGATCAATGGATGTTGCAGGCAAATGTTCCGTATGCGGTCAAAGACCAAAGAGCAAGCATTGAGTGGATTGATCCGGTGACTACCGAAGATAAGCAAGCCATTTTGCGGAGTAGAGACATCCATCATCGGAATGAAACCTATACCGGGCTTGCGGATTCAGATTTGTTCTTGGGCTATAAGTTTCGTGGGCTTTTTAAAGCAGGTGATATATTGTTTGCCCGGTTAGGCACAACGATTCCAACCGGTAGAACAGAAGAAAATCCATGGAAACTTGGGGATGCCGGCATCGAACATCTCCATATCCAATTCGGCACTGGTACCTTTAACCCAATTGTTAATTTGCGATACAGTTTACCTCTCTATCGGGGTATGATGATCACTGCTTCGACACGTGGCACGTTTCCGTTCTATGAAAATAGCAAGACGTATCGAGGTCCAGTGGAGTTAAGCTATACAGCCGGTTTTATGTATCGTCTCTTTGATTGGCTTTCATTTAATGGAAACTATCTCGGATTTTATCAATCCGCTGCCATTTGGGATGGGGAGCGTGATATTAATACCGGACTGCGTTATAGCATGGCAGCCCTTGGTATGTCTTTGGCAACGCTGGATGGCATTACCGTCTCCGCCAATGTCATGTTTCCATTGACGCAAGAGACTCTTTATGATGAAGGCGATGCCATTGAATTTGGCAATTTGGTTTCTTTGACCACGACCTACTCATTTTAATTTAACGTGAAAAAAAGAGTATAATTTTCCGTTTATCAGCACACTGTCTAAATCTCGGCGAAAGCCGGGTAACCTGTCAGGTAGAATAAAAAAGGAGAAATAGATGAAGATGAAAGCGATGGGGCGAATTGTTGCCTCTTTCTTTGCAATTACCACCGTCCTGCTGTTTTTAGTCTTTTCGCTTAAGGCAGAGAACGCGCATAAAGCGCATGAGACCCATCAGCATGGTGATCACGTGGCTGCTGATGACAAAGTACGTTGTGCAGTTGATGGCATGATGATGAAGCCTTCGGCGATGGTTAAAGTTGAACAGGACGGAAAAGTCTACTATTTCTGCAACGACATGCAGGCAGAGATGTTTAAGGCGGATCCAGATAAGTTCCTCCAAACGATTTCAGTAGGAAATTTGACTTTCGATCTCAACGTGTTAACTACGGATGCTTATAAAGGAATGATGTCTCACATGGGAATGGGAGGCATGATAAAAGCCGATGAGATTAAGGGAAAAACACACTATTTCAGTGTGTAC
The DNA here is from genome assembly GCA_009845505.1 of Candidatus Poribacteria bacterium. Taxonomy (GTDB): domain Bacteria; phylum Poribacteria; class WGA-4E; order WGA-4E; family WGA-3G; genus WGA-3G. The sequence goes on from VXZL01000334.1 coordinate 5,039, forward strand.
CCGATACAAGGTCACGGAGAGGCTACGTTAGGCGATGTGAAGCTCGCCCTTCAGGTTACCAATGCCGAAGGGGAGACGAAGATGACATTGCTGAAATATGGTAAAATGACTCGCACCTACGAAGGGTTTATCGCTATGCCAATGGGTGATGAACACGAGGTTCGCATTCGGGTGACGAGTCCTGCTGTTAAAATTTCACTTTAGTGACTTTCAGTCTTCGGCTTTCAGCCTTCAGTAAAAGGGTTTCTGTTAAAGTTACACTCTCTGCTGATTGCTGTTAGCTGAGGACTATTAACAAGGAGACGATGATGCGTAAAGTTAGTGTGCTTTACCAAGTCGCAGTCGTCACTATTGGAAGTGTGCTGATGTTTGGTATTCTGGTACAAATGGAGGCATACGGAATGACGCAGACAGTGCCAACGCCGGAGCAAACTGATGGGACGACGCTGTTTGCTGAGACGCTTGAACTGCCAAGTTTAATTCGGGCTGCTGTTGAGCGAAGTCCAAAAGTTAAAGCTGCAAAAGCGCGGTGGCAGGCGACAATTGAGCAATACCTGCAAGTAACGGCATTGCCTGATCCGATGTTCATGTATGGTTACTTTTTGCGAAGCGTGGAGACGCGCGTGGGGCCTCAGCGTCATCGGGTTAGTTTTTCACAGACATTTCCGTACCCTGGTACGCTTGATACGGCAGGGGAGGTCATCAAGAAGGCAATTGAGATTGAGCGAGTCAAGCACGAACAGGTGATACGTGATCTTATTGTTGAATTGAAACTGGGTTACCACGAGTTGGCATATCTCCAACGGGCAGTCGAGGTGACGCGACAGAATCACGAACTGGTAGCCTCTATTCTCACGATTGCCACCACTCGTTATGCCGAAGGCAAGGCTGTGCTCAATGATGTCCTGAATGCACAGAGCCAACTCGCGCAATTGGAATATGATCTTATCCTGCTGGAGGAGTTACAACGCGTTGAACATGCAAACATCACAGGAATTCTATCGATTCCTTCAGCAACGGCACTGGGTCCGACAATGCCTGTTCCGTACGAACCGCTTGATGTAGGATTGGTTGATATAGAGAAACAAGCATTGTCAAAACGGCAGGAATTACGGATTGCCGGATTAAGCATTGAGAAAGCTAGCGAGGGGATTGCACTTGCAGAACTTCAAACCAAACCCATGCTTAAGCTTGATTTAATGACAATAGAAACGGGTAAAGCCTTGATGCAGGACACCCTTGGTAGTGGTAAAAATCCGTTCACCATCGGTTTTGGTATAACAATTCCGTGGTCGGATCTAAAGAATAGTAGCAAGGTTCGAGAAGCTCAGCAAAATCATGAGGTCGTTAAGGCGAACAAGCATTCCCTTGAGGATACAACGCGGGTTGCCCTCCGAAAGATTTATTTTCGACTTGAGAACGCGCGACGGCTCGTTGAACTCTATGAGACCACGCTTATCCCACAAGCAGGTGCTGCTATTGAAGTTGCTGAGACATGGCACCAAGAAGGTCCCAAAAGCATTACTGGGTTTCTTGAGACGCAGAGCGTCTGGTTGAATTTTAATCTCGCTCGCCTGCGTGCGATTGCGGACTATCAGCAGAACCTCGCTCGGTTAGAGCAGCTCGTCGGGGGAAGGATTGATGATTCACAGACTACGCAGTAGAGACAGACTGCAATATCTATTTGCTCGAATGGTTGTGTTGTTCAGACACGTTCAACGTAACGCCATTTTCAGCACACTGTATCGCTACTTTTTTCACTATCGGGAATGTTCTGTTCCCTTATTCATCAGCCTTATGATGTTCACTATTCTGGTAGGTGGATGTGCGAATCATCAACTGGAAACGTACCAAGAATTGCGTGACACTGCGTTAACGCAACCAGTATATTACTATACGGAGATAGAAGAGAAGATTGCTGATGCTGAGAACGAACCGATTGTGGAACCGGACCCGTTTCTCAGCGAAATTGAAGCAGAGGTGTTGAAATATCAGAAAGAGTGGCAAGCGCGATTAGAAAGTGAGACACCGATGCCAAATCTGTTTTACGATGTTTCAACAGACCCTGTGAAAGCTTATCGTCAATTGGCAGCGTCTCCTGAAGCAGCACAGGCGCGGCTTGCTGAGCCGATTACGTTGGAACTCCTTGTGGCATTCGGGTACGAGTGGAACCCAGGGTTGAAATCTATCCGAGAAAAAATTCGGGCGATACTGAAACGATATCCGCAGGCTGCTTACTTAGAGAACGTGTTACGCCAGTATAACGCCTTCACAAAACAACTGGATACGAAAGTTGGACCGAAACAGCATAAAGAGATGATGGCAATGAAATTTCCGTTCCCGGGGACCTTAGCATTAAAAGGACGGATTATTACTGAGGATGTACTAATTGCGGAAAAAGAGTTTGAAATCGCTCTGCGTGATCTGGTGACCGAAATCAGGTTAGCTTACTACGATTATCTTTTTGTTACTGAGGCGATCCGTATTAACGAAGAAAATCAAAAATTGCTGGAGCAGATGATTGCTATTGCTCAGACAAAGTTTCGCGTAGGACGGGGCAAATATTCAAACGTTATTATGGCGCAGGTAGAGTTATCGAAATTGGCGAATACAATTATTACGCTCGAACAACAGCGGGAGACTGTTATTGCGCGTCTTAATACGTTGTTGAACGTTTCTGCGGATTTGCCGTTAGGAGTTCCAGTGCTAATTGAAGAGAGTAGCGTTATACCTACTTTGGCTGAGTTGTATCCGTTATCAGTTGAGAAACGTCAGGAAATCCAAAAACAGAAGTTGGCAATCAGTAAGATAGGTTTGGCTGTGGAAATGGCGAATCAAATGACATATCCTGACCCGACTCTGGGTTCGAGTTACTTTGAAAATCGGAGTATGGGAGACTTAAAACACAAAGAAAAAATGCCGATGACATTTTCCACGAGACGTACATTGAATCCAGCAAATACGGCATGGTTCGCACATCGAGGTTCGTATATCCATGAAATGGATGTCAAGATTGAAGCGATGACGCATCAGGTTGAGAAACTCGAAAGCGATCTTCGCTTTGTTGTGAAAAAACATCATTTCGCTATGGAAACAGCAAATCGGAGTATTCGGCTCTATCGACAGACGCTGCTGCCGCAGGCACGGCAGGCGTTGGATGCCTCGAACACGGCTTACCAAGCGGCACAAATTGACTTTTTGAGTTTTCTTGACGCGCAACGTACTTTATTAAATTTGAGGATTGAAGAACAGCGAGCATTGCGCGATTATCGCCAACATCTCGCCCAGTTAGAACAGGCAGTTGGGATAATATTACCAAAGCAGCCATTGACTCGAGAATAGTCTTTTCTTGTATAGAATCTTAACGTGTATTCGTTGCTAATTTCTTTTGAGAGACGCGCGTCTAATCCGTAAAGCAAAACACGGACAATACAAGGAGTTCACAAAATGTATAAAAATTTCTACCTTGCAACCGCACTGATAATTACCGTGCTTTTTATATTCGGCTGTAATCAGCAAGAGAACGCTGAAATGGCGCATCGTGTTAGTGAAGAACATGACTCAGTATCGAAGGACCTATCGGGTATGGATGAACACGCTGACCATACGTCAATGGTAGCATCCTCAGATGAAGCAAAAGCGATTCGGTTCTGGACTTGTGTTATGCACCCCACGGTCAAAATGCCAGAACCCGGTAGTTGTCCGGTTTGTAAGATGGATCTGATTCCTATCTACGAAGGTTCAGGGTTAGAACTCACTGAACAACAGAAGGCGTTAATTCCGGTGCGCACCGAGCCGGTCGTTTTCCGAGAGGTATCGCGTGAAATCCGAACCGTTGGTGTTTTGGATTATAACGAGACGCGTATGGCTTATGCTTCAACACGAATCTCCGGATGGATTGAGGACTTGCACATTGACTTTACCGGTATCAAGGTGCGTGAGGAGGACGAACTTTTGTCTATCTACAGCCCGGAATTAGTCACAGCACAAGAAGAATATCTGACAGCACTTAAAAGTATTGAGGAACTTCAGAATACAGAATACGTGCAACTTCGCAAATCGGTTGAACAGACGCTTACCGCTGCGAAGTCTAAACTTGAATTGTACGGATTAACCTTAAACCAGATTGAGGATATTCGTAACCGTGGGGAAGTCAGTACAACTTTACCACTGTTCGCTCCGATGGCTGGTACCGTAGTTCACATGAACGTGAGCCAAGGTCAACATGTAAACAGAGGTATGAATCTTTACCGTATTGCGGATCTCAGTAGTTTATGGATTATGGCGGATGTTTACGAATATGAACTGCCGTGGATTTACATGGGGCAAGCGGTTGAAATTACGACACAGTCAATGCCTGGGCAAACATTTTCTGGCAAAGTTACTTACATTTATCCATTCTTTGACACACAAACACGGACCCAGAAAGTTCAAATAGAGGTGCCTAATCCGACTGGACGACTCCGTCCAGGGATGTATGTAACGCTTCAGATAAAACCGACACTTGCAGAAATCTATACCCATGGCGCGATCTCTCAAGCACCGTATGCCTGCCCGATGCATCCATGGATTACTTCTGAACATCCCACTGAATGTGAAATATGTGGTATGGATCTGGAGCTGACACATTCCGATATCATGGGGTCTAAAGTAGAGGGAAAGTGGGTCTGCCCGATGCATCCTGAGGTACAATCTGAGGAATTCAGTGAATGCTCTATCTGCGGTATGGATCTCGTTGAAAGAGCGGAGGTATCTGCACCGGCAGAAACTCCAGCAACTGTTTGGACGTGTCCGATGCATCCTGAAGTGCAGTCTGAAGAATTCGGAGAATGTCCTATCTGTGGCATGGATCTCGTTGAAAAACAGCCGACGGCGACAGGAACTGACACCCATTTCCATACACATCAACCAACGGTCCATTCAGATCTGCCACCACTGATTTTCAAATATGTATGTCCTGACCATCCCGATGAGTATGCGACTGTACCGGGGCTATGTTCGCGTGATGGAAAGCCACTTCTTATGACCGGTGAAGTCTTAACTGTTCCTAAGAGTGCGGTCATTAACACGGGTTTACGGAAGATAGTCTTCGTGGATCGTGGCAAATCGGGTTATGAACAGATTGAAGTTGAGGTGGGCCCTGAAGCTTGGGGAACATCGGATGGTTCGCAAACTAAATGCCGATACTATCCCATCGTTAGTGAGCTTACCCCTGGCGATATGGTTGTTACGCATGGCAATTTCCTGATAGACTCACAGACGCAATTGACGGGTTCTGCATCAGGTGCTTATGGTGGCGCGCTCGGCGGTGAAGAATCAAAACCGCCTGTCCATCAACATTAAAGAGACATTTTAGTGTTCTGTCACATCTAAACTGAGAGGCAGTTTGTAGTAGGGCAATTCATTGC
>VXZL01000544.1:0-1920 GCA_009845505.1 Candidatus Poribacteria bacterium
ATTTTATTTCAATTTGGCGAAGCACACGAAAATTTTAAGGTTAAAGGTGGGATTCTTGGAACGCAAGTGGTTGACGCTGCAGGCGTTGAAGCCCTCCAAGATATGCCGTCACGAGAGGTTATGCTCGCCCGCGCTGTGGGGACTATCGGTGCGCCGCTCACCGGGCTCGTCAATACCTTACATCAAGGTTCACCTATCACAGGTATGGTGAATGTACTCAGTGGAACAATACGTCAGGTAGCCTCCGTGCTCACGCAGGTTGCTGATCAAAAGAAAGAGGCGGAAGACGCCTAACACAAGCGCCAGTCTTTAGACTGTGGTGCTATCACAGAAAGGAATAGAAAAATGGCTGCAGATATGGATAAAATGATTGACGAAATCAGTAATATGACCGTTTTAGAACTGTCTGAACTGGTCAAAGCGTTGGAAGATAAGTTTGGTGTCAGTGCCTCAGCGGCTCCGGCAGTCGCTATGCCAGGGATGATGCCCGCTGCCGCTGCGCCAGGCGCAGAGGAAGCTGCCGAACCGGAAGAGAAAACGGAATTTGACGTTCAACTCAAAAGTTTTGGCGGAAAGAAAATTCCTGTTATTAAAGAGGTCCGCGCGATTACTGGACTCGGCTTAAAAGAAGCGAAAGAGAAAGTCGAATCCGCACCCGTCGTCATTCAGGAAGCTGTCTCCAAAGAGGATGCCGAGAAAACAAAAGAGCAACTTGAAGCACTCGGTGCTGAAGTTGAGATTCTCTAAGTGTAGACACACTGTTTTACGTAATAGACCGTGCGTGCTAAAGCCGCACATGATAGGTAAGCCCATTATGGTTCTTGAGCATAGCGATGCACGAATCCATCGCGCTACAGCGGACTGTAATGGGTTTTCGTTTTTTGTTAGGACTTACGCAATTTTGATTGTGAGGCGTTCTATTAGATGGAGATACTTGGACGAACATGGACGTTTTTGTGGCACAACCTAACAGGTTATGCTACAAAAAAGCAGCCTGCATAAGTCCTAATTCTTTATAAATGTTCAGTATCGTTGATGTTTTTTATCTCGTTTTCAGCCAACTTGCAGTTGGTGGGTTTGTTCTCCTTTTCTTGGTTCCGAAAGGATTGGTAGGATCAAACTTCTATCGTTTGATGGGAGTGATTTATCTACTCGTAGGTGGTTTGTCGCGCTGTGCGAACCTTGCCCTTTATCAGCAACCCGTTACGTTTCTCAACTTTTTCGGATACTGGCAGCATCCAGAATCTATTTCCGTCATTAGTTTTTTCCTCATTGTACTTGTTTGGACATTGACGTGGTGGTTCAAAGCATCACTGCTCACGCGAATCACTTTCTGGGGCGGCGTAATTTCTGGCGTGGTATGGATCATTTTAAGTGCCCAGCGTTACTTGCAAATTATCCAGATCCCCGGCGAAATGTTTCTGTTACCCATCCAATTCTTGGCTGCTGCGGTGTTACTGGGTGCTGTCCACACGGGTATGTGGTTTGGTCACTGGTACCTCGTAGTCCCCGATTTACCGGTGCGCTATCTGAAACGGTTTAACAGTGGGCTCCTCTATACGCTTTTGGTGATGGCACTATTGCTCTGCCTGAATTTCTTTTTCAGACAACAATCGACAAATGTTGTTTCTTTTAACCTCTTTTATCATATCATTTTCGGGATGCGAGTGCTTATAGGTATTGCTGGCACGCTGTTACTCTATTTCATTACATGGGACTGCTTACGTCCTAAGTCCGTCGCCCGCGACGAACTTGGCGCGACCCGCGCTGCAACTGGCTTCCTTTTCATTGCCATTATTACGGTCTTCATTGGTGAATTTTGCAGCCGATTGCTGCTTTTGGAGATGCGATTTATCCTCTAATTAATTCTGATGGTCTATATCGAATTTCGTTGTAATTTTAAATCAGATATGCTAAAAT
>VXZL01000544.1:1930-10443 GCA_009845505.1 Candidatus Poribacteria bacterium
GTTCAAGTTCGTTCTGTCGGTATCTGTGGTTCAGATGTCGCATATTATTTCGGTAATAGTTCACTTGAAACCGATGATGGCAAAGGTCCGCTGATTCTGGGGCATGAATTCACGGGTGAAGTCGTTGAAGTTGGCAGTGAAGCAAGGACAGCAGGTGGGTTTAAAGTCGGTGACCGAGTTGTTGTTAACCCCGTTCAATCGAACCCAAATTCTTTCTGGAGTCAGAAGGGGTTGTCCAACTTGTGTCCGGAGAAACGTGTTCTGGGTGTAGGCGTTGATGGTGGTTTCGCGGAATACGCGGTTTCTGACTATCGCTGGACGGTCAAACTACCGGACAACGTCACGTATGACCAGGGTGCCTTAACGGAGCCGTTGGCATGTGGACTCTATGCAGTTAACAATCTCAACGCTGAAGCCGGACAGACCGCCGTCGTTTTTGGACCTGGACCTATCGGTTTGATGATGGTGCAAGTCCTGAAAAGCCGCGGCTTAGAAAACGTCCTACTCGTTGGCACTCGCGATTATCGCTTAGATTGCGGTAAGGAACTCGGCGCAGATGTAGTCGTTAACGTCAGCGATACCAGCTCTCCACATTACGTTGAAGACTTAGGTGCCGCAATTCAGGAACTCAATAATGGAGAATTGGCAGACCGCGCAATTACGGCAACCAGTTCCCTTGACGCAATTCACACCGCCTTAGACGTCACCGGTCGGCATGCCACCGTCGTTATCTTCGGGCTTCCCGGCGACACGGATGTGATGGAAGTCCCAATCCTTGATACCATCCTCATGGATAAAACTATCAGATTCTCTTGGCTTGCCCCCGATACTTGGGAGGAAGCGGTGCAGCTCATTTCGAGTGGCGATGTCGATATGGACAAAATTATCAGCCACGAATTCCCACTTGAATCACTGGTTGAGGGAATAACGAAGGTACGCAATCGTGAAGACAGTTGCACAAAAGGAATAATAAAAGTCTCCGCGTAAGCGATATAGAACATGGGTATCCCATTTTTCGTTGTTTTTGTCCTTTCAATCGCTTTTCTGTCGCTTGGGATAACTGGGTGGGGTGACTTCGTTTCGGTGGAGTGGGATAAGCAAAATTCATCCGATGCAACCAGCGATCCTGCAGCTGTCACCCCTTATCTTAGTTTTCAATCCGATTATTGGGCAATCGCGCGGTGCTTTATAGGGTTTCTGCTGTTTTTGGTGAGCCTTTATTTTATGGGGTTCTTTCTCTATCTTGAAGAACGAGAAAGTGGCAGGATTATGAAGAACGTTAAGAGTTTTGCCAAACTACGGCAGTTTCTTGAACGACACCAAAAAGGAGGCCTCTCGCGATGAAGGCGCGTTGAAGGATAGAGCCTGTTAGTATGGAACAACAAATAAAGAACGACTTACTTCTTCGCGCATCGCGATGCCTGCCGGTGGCGCGCGTGCCTGTGTGGATGATGCGGCAGGCTGGAAGATCAGATCCCCTTTATCGGCAGATTCGGCAAGAGATTAACCTCCCTTTGGAACGTCTTTTCCGAACCTGCCCTACCCCGATGTCGGAGACCGATGTAGAGTGGGCGGTCAAAATCTCACTTCTGCCGAAGCGCATCGGTGTCGATGCCATCATCGTCTACAAAGATATTCTCACACCTCTCGCACCAATGGGGGCACACTTCCGATTTGCCCCCGGTCCCATTTTAGACTCGCCGATTCGGACGCAAGCACAAGTCGATGCGCTTCAGCCACTCCATGATCCCTCAACGCAATTAGCATTTACTGGACGGGTCATTCACGATCTACGCCAGACTTTGAATGAAGCACTACCGCTCATCGGTTTTGCCGGTGCACCTTTGACGCTTGCGTTCTTCCTTATCGCGGGCGAAAGTCCCATCAAGCGAGGTGCTGGTGCATCCGAGAAGGCGACCCCGATTTTCCAAATGATAGAGGAAACTCCTGAACTCCTACATTGTCTTTTGGACAAGTTGACGGATATGACAATCCATTACTTAAACTACCAGATTAGCCAAGGCGTTCAAGTGGTACAACTCTTCGAGTCGATTGCGGATGTCTTGCCGCGCCAGATCTATGAAAACTTCGCTTTCCCTTATCACCAACGCATTTTTGCTGAGGTGAACTCGGAAACACCCCGGATACTCTTCGCAAAAGAGTGTTCGTATCTCGATTTAATGCACCAGAGTGGCGCGGATGTACTCAGTGTCGGAAAATGTGTTGATCTCGGTAAAGTTAGAGACTTGACAAACCGGACTGTCGCTTTTCAGGGGAACGTTGATAACGATATCCTTCGAGACGGGACACCCGCCGACATCACGGCAGCTGTCAAGGCTTGCTTAGAACAGGGCGAAAAAACAGGGCATATCTTGAACCTGAGCCATGGACTCCATAGAGATACGCCTTTTGAAAACGTTAAACATTTTGTAAATATCGCGAAAACGCTACAGGAAAGTTGATGAGAAACATGTTGGAAAATCCTTTTGCCCCACGGCAATATGGAGAACTCGTTAAAGTAACGGAACGCGTGTATCTATTTCGTAATATCGTTAATTCCTCAATCATCATTGGGGATAAGGGGATCGCAGTAATTGATACACAGGTAAATCAAACGATGGGGCAGCGCCTCCTTAAAGCGATTCGCACCCTCACAGATAAACCCATTCTGTACGCAATTAACACACACTATCACTGGGATCATACAAATGGAAATACTGTTTTTCACGGTGCAGGCGCAACCGTTGTTGCACGTGAAATGACAAAAGACTTTATGGTGAACAGATCACCGCGACAGGAGGCGTTCCTGCGTTCTCGTGGTTTCACGCTTGGCGATGCGCCATTTCTCCCCCAGCAGACGTTTGAACATGAAACCGAAATCGATTTAGGCAATCAACCGCTGCACCTTGTTCATTTGGGGAAGGCGGAGACTGATGATGCGACTGCCATTCGAGTGCCAGCGGAAGGGTGTATTGTCTCTGGTGATACCATCATGACAGGGAGTTTTCCTATCTTTGGACAACCCGTTATGAATGAAGGACTCATGGCAAATCACGATTGGATTGACACAATTCGTGAACTTCGCACTTATACACCAGAACACGTACTTCCTGGACACGGCCCCTTAGCACACGATGCCGAAATCGATTTGTTGCTTCAGATTGAGACCTATTTTCTAACAGAAGTTCGCAAACGTTTTGAGCAGGATATGCCTTTGCCGACCTTGTTGGCTGACATGGAAGCCAATTTTCCGAGTTGGATTCGGGATATTGCTGAGGTCTGGGGAACACCGCGTTACGCGATTTTGAGGGTGTACCGCGGGTTAATCGATGATCCAGAACCGGGTTGGCAGCATTTCAAACCCTCAGCGATTCCAGAAGCGAACCCGGAGAAGCTACATCAGCGGACACGCGAGCTTGAGGACTTGGAAGCCTATTGCGAAACTGCTGAAGAGGTCGCAGAGGGCAACGACTTCGGCTTAGCTATTGCTATTTTGAAGACTGCAACTGAAAAACATTCAAACCTACCCGATGCCTGGACCGCTTATGCAGATATGCTCACACAGGCATCCCGAACAGTGTCGAGTGTGCTTGAAAAGGGTGATTTCTTCGCTGAGGTAGAAAGGGCTTTGGATATTGCACTTGAACTAAACCCCGATTATGCACCCGCCCATCTCCAACGGGGTTATAACCGTATTCTTTCTGCTTATCGTAACGGTGATGAAACAGAATCTGGACTCAAGTCGATCTATAGAGCCTTGGTCGGTGGACTTCACGGCACGCGGCTCGCACAGGCGTATTTTTCTATTGGACTTGCACATCGGGCAAATGGCGATGAGACGCTGGCACGTGAAGCGTTTGCGAACGCAATTGCGGCTGATGCTAGGTTTATGCCTGCACAACTTGCTAATATGGCATAAAAGGAGGCAAAATGAAGTATGATAGTGTTTTGTTAATCGCATTCGGTGGACCAACACCGGGATGCTGCCAACAATACGATAGCGACGCATGTCCTGGCGAAGCCTACTGCTTTGTCAAAGGCATTGTCGGGCCAGCTAAATCTCAAATAGAACGCATAAAAGACATCTCTGCACATTATATAAAATTAGGTGGATTTTCGCCGTTTAACGAATTGACTTTCGGGCAAGCCACCGCATTAGAAAACACACTGAAAAAACGAGACTTACCACTCCCTGTTTATGCCGGATTCAGACATTGGAGCCCGTATTTAAAAGAAGTCATCGCCGAAATGGCACAAAAAGGACACCGCAAAACCCTCGGCATCATCATGGCACCGCACCAATCTGCAGTCAGTTGGGAATGGTATCAACAAACGGTAAAAAAAGGGATTGAGGCAATTGATGGTGAGAAACCGACTGTCGATTATCTCGATCCATGGTACATACATAACGGTTATGTCGGTGCTATCGCTGAAATTATCAAAACCGCATCTGGCGACAAATTAGAACGTGCCGAACTTGTTTTCACAGCACACGCGATTCCGCAATCAGCAGCGGATACCTCACCTTACACCCAACAATTTGAAAAAACTGGCAAAGCCGTTGCTCAAGCGATTGGAAAATCTCGGTTTGGTTTGGCATACCAAAGTGCTGTAGAGAACAGCCCGATACCGTGGACGCAACCGGATATCAACGATTGGATTAAAGCCCAAAAAGCGAAAGGCGTTGGTACTATTGTCGCATCTCCAATCGGTTTTCTTTGTGACCATGTTGAAGTTCTCTATGATCTGGATATAGAAGCAACGGAAACCGCTGCGTCGTGCGACGTTGATTTTATTCGGGCAGGCACTGTTGGTGACCACCCTAAATTTATCAGCATGTTAGCGGACTTCGTCTGTGAGAAATCTGTAAACGGTTAGGAGGCGTGTAAAAAATGAGACACACAACAAAAATAGAGATTGCCAATCTAAAAGATATGTTTCTGGCAGAAGCAGGTATTATTCCCCAAGAAGACGTTCGGCAGTTAACAGTTGAGGATGTGCTTGTTGATACTGGAGCGACTCGGTTGTCGCTGCCCAAACCGCTTATTGACCAACTGGGTTTGGCACCTGTCGGGAATGCGAGGACAATGACCGCGAACGGTATCGCATCCCGGACTATCTATTCGGCAGTCGAATTTACTGTGATGGAACGAAAGGGGAATATACAGGTAACAGACTTGCCTGCGAACGCACCTGTTCTTGTAGGACATATCATCTTGGAAATGCTGGACCTCTGTGTTGACATCAGAAAAGGGCTCATCTATAATCCAGCACACGACAATGAATGGATTGAGGAGCAGCTCTAAGCGATCAAACAACATGGAAATTTAGATTGAGAATTCTTTATGTCGGAAAACTTGGGTAGGAAGCGTGCCATTGTTGTCGGAGGCGGTATTACAGGGTTAGCGGCGTGCTACCGTTTGCAACGAGAAGCAGCACAGCGCAATATTCCGCTTGATGTCACGCTTCTTGAAGCGGCTGCGAGCGTCGGTGGTGTGATTCGTACCGAGCATCGCGATGGATTCCTCCTTGAGCACGGTCCCGATGCTTTTCTCTCAACAAAACCGGCGGCGAAAGCACTCTGTGAAGAACTTGGGATTGCGGATCAATTCATTGGAACTAATCCAAAAGTCCGTCGGAGTTTTGTCGTCCGAAATGGTGAATTGCACCCCGTCCCTGAGGGCTTTTACTTGATGGCCCCCGGGTCTTTCAAGCCATTTTTAAAGAGCCCACTCTTCAGTTGGCACGGTAAGCTGCGAATGGCAATGGAGCTCTTTATTCCACGCCGGGGCAGGGATACGGATGAAGCCGTAGCACACTTCGTCAGACGGCGGCTTGGGACCGAGGCTTTCACACGGATAGCGCAACCTATGATAGGTGGTATCTATACCTCGGATGCTGAAAACCTCAGTCTAAAGGCGACCTTTCCAAGATTTTTGGAAATGGAAAATACACACGGCAGTATTATCAAGGCACTCCGCGCACAAAAAAAGCAGGCAGTCGAAACAAGTCAAGGGACAAGTGGTCCTCGCTATAGTCTGTTTCTCTCATTCAAATCTGGCATGCAGACCTTGGTTGACACGCTCACTGAAGTTGTATCTGACTGTATTAAGTTAGGTGCCAGAGTGGAACATATCCAGCATACCGATGATACTGGATGGCGCGTTTCGCTGGCTAACGGAAATGTGCTTAATTCGGAACTCCTCTGCATTGCTCTACCAGCACTACAAACGGGCGCGCTTATCGAAAATGTGTCCATACCACTCGCCACTCAGATTAATGCGATTCCATACGCTTCTTCTGCGACTGTTAATTTGGCGTTCCGTCGTGCTGATGTTACACATCCATTGGATGGTATGGGGTTTGTCGTTCCGGCTACAGAAAACCTTTCTATCATTGGTTGTTCGTTCAGCAGTGTTAAATTTGAAGGGCGTGCCCCAACCGAACAGGTCCTGTTACGTGCCTTCGTTGGTGAACCGAAGTCTAAACAGTCTGAAAGTGAACTGATTGGATTGTGCCAAGCGGATCTAACGCCGATCCTCGGGATCAAAAGTGCGCCACAGTTTACTGTCGTTAGTAAGCATCCGCAGGCAATGGCGCAGTATCAAGTAGGACACCAAGAGGTCGTTAACACTGTGGAGCGACTTTCCAGCGGCTTGCCGGGGTTTGCCGTTGCGGGAAACGGTTATCACGGTGTGGGAATCCCAGATTGTATTCGCAGTGGGGAGACAGCAGCGATCTCGCTCTTAGATAGGTTGTGAGAAAAGACGATGGATTTCACACTAACACGCCGAGGTATGATCAGTGTCGGTTTTGGGCTTTTCGGATGTGTTTTCGTCACGCTAATTGGTGTCCTTACGCTGCGTGCTGACAACCATACGGAGGGTGTGGCAGCGGCGTATCAAGGATTTCGAGATGGAAAGTGCCAAAGCTGCCATCCGGCAATCTGGAGGGAGTGGGAAAATTCCATGCACGCCAAGGCGTGGGTCGATGAAATCTATCAAACCGCTGCAAGTCAAGTCCCTGACAGAGAAACGAAATGCGATCAGTGCCATGCCCCGCAGCCGGTGCTCGTCACAGGTGTCGGGAAAATGCCGAAACTGAGAAATACGGACCGGGAAGCTGGGGTTTCATGTCTTGTTTGCCATCTTGATGCACAAGGTGCGATGCATGGACCTCCAGCAAGCGCGGAAACCTATTTTCATGCCAACGTAACCAATCCTGTTTACACCGATCCAACTGCTCTCTGTAGCACCTGTCACGGTCAACCGACTGTCCCGGAACACGATCAAGTTTCCAGTTTTCTTGGTAGTGGATTCGCTGAGAAAAACCAAGGTTGTGCCACATGTCACATGCCGGTTGTAACCCGATTACAAAGCACGGCGAGTTATGAGAGTATCAAAGGTAGGAAGCATACTTGGCGTGGCAGTCGGAGTGTTGCACAACTCAGACGCGCAGCGAATCTTCAACTCGAATACACAACTGGAAAGGTAGAGGTCAAACTTCTGAGTAAGACCGGACACGTCTTACCGGGAGGAACTTTGCGCACGATCATACTTGAGGTGGCTCTTTTCGCCTCAGACGACACTGAGAGTCAGAAGCAACGCATCTTAATTGCTGCCGAGAATGGTAACCGTCTCCTCCCAGACGAGAATAGGACTTATACTTTTAATAATGTACCTGCTGCCCCCGGTGATACAATCAAAGCCCGGTTGATGTATCAATTGACACCGAAGACATTGGTGTCTGAATGGATATTAATGGCAGAGGCGATTCATGTTGTGCGTTGATACAGTGGGAATTTTTGTAGAAGGGATTTCCCAATCCCGATTAAGTGTTCATGTTCGGTAAGGAGTCAAAACCGAGCAATCGCTTTAGTGTCGGTGTTGCACGTGAGATAACGTCGTCCGATACCAATTTCAGGTGTGCTTGTTGTGGTTTTAAAATAGAACGACAGAAGAAACCGAGTAACCCAACACGCGGTACATTCGTTTTATTTTCTGAAGAACCGTGCCATATCGCACCATTGACAATCAAGACGGATCCTCGCGGTCCACAAATTTGCAACTCATCGGCGTATTCAACCCCGGATTCAGGCAATGTCTCAAGCCGTCGATGACTTCTCGGCACACAACTGGTTGCCCCATTTTCGAGTGTCCAGTCGTCCAGAAACCATACACTGTTAGCAACCATGGGAAAACTCGGACGCGGTGTGGGTAATGCAGATAACGGGTAGTCGATGTGGAGTCCTGCATCGGGCGCGCCGGGATAAAGCACATTTACTGTAAATGAGCTCAAGGTGCAATCGGGACCGAGTAGATATTCCATTGCTGCGAGCATCTTTGGTTGTTGGATAGCTTCTTCAAAGATCTCGCCTTTGTCAATAAGGTTCCAGACGCGTTGTGCGCTGTCGTTAGCAAGATATGTATGGCTTTTACCGGCTTTCTGCTCAGCTGCAGCTAATGATAAAGCAGATTCTCGGAGTTGGTCAGTTGTATCAGAGGGTATTAGGC